>JADHNQ010000079.1 GCA_016779425.1 Pseudomonadales bacterium
GGCTTGCCGAACGCATGACGCGTGGTCGAACGGCGAATCATCAGTTCGAGGGCACGCTCGGCGACACCGATAGAGCGCATGCAGTGGTGGATGCGGCCTGGTCCTAATCGCAGCTGAGAGATTTCAAAACCCCGGCCTTCACCGAGCAGCATGTTTTCTTTCGGTACGCGGACGTTGTCAAAGTGAATGTGCATATGACCATGAGGGGCATCATCGTGGCCGAAAACTTCCATGCCTTCGAGGATGTTCACGCCCTTGGCATCGATCGGTACAAGGATTTGCGACTGCTGCTTATGAGCGGGCGCGTCTGGGCTGGTCTTGACCATGGTGATCATGATTTTGCAGCGTGGGTCGCCGGCACCTGAAATGTAGTACTTCTCACCGTTGATCACCCATTCGTCGCCGTCAAGCACAGCTTGGGTGCAAACGTTCTTGGCATCAGAAGACGGTACAGCAGGCTCGGTCATAGCAAATGCAGACCGGATCTCGCCGTTCAACAGGGGCTTGAGCCACTGTTCTTTTTGCTCTGGGGTGCCGACGCGCTCAAGGACTTCCATGTTGCCGGTATCAGGTGCGCTACAGTTTAGTGTTTCTGAAGCGAGTGGGCTCTTGCCAAGCTCGTTAGCGATAAAGGCATAGTCGAGGTTGCTAAGACCTTCTCCAGTATCTGCATCAGGCAAGAAAAAGTTCCATAGGCCGGAATCTTTGGCTTTTTGCTTTGCGGTTTCGAGCAACTCAAGCTGCCCATCACCGTAGCCCCAGTGTTCTTTGCGACCTTCGCCCAGGCGATGATATTCCTCGGTGATCGGGTCGACATTCTCTTTGATGTGTTTTTTTACAGCATCCAGAAGCGGCTGGGCTTCGTCTGACATCGTCAGATCAAACAGATCTGGATTTTCCAATACGGCTTCGGTCATCTTGTCTCTCTCCGCTTGTTTAGTTCGTTCCTCGATATTAACGCAATCCTCGTTTGATGCCACATCGACAAAACCACATCTTGTCTCGAACGCCGGGACACTGATTGGACGCTTACCCTGCGCTTTGGGGCTCTTCGATAAGGCCGCCAATCTCTCCTTCGCTGCTATCAGCCTCGCGCACGAAGTCGTCAATGATGATGTAGAGGCAGGGAACCAGCATGAGGGTTATGACGGTGGCGAAGAGCACGCCCCACGCCAGGGAGATAACCATTGGCAAAAAAGGTGCCGTCGCGGGGGTACTGGTAGACATGAGCGGTATCAGTCCCACGAAGGTTGTCACCGACGTCAAAATGATGGGTCGAAAGCGTATGGACGCGGCACCCAATATGGCCTCGATAGGCGTCTTACCCTCGAGCTTACGTTTGTTAGCGTAGTCAACGAGCACCAAGGATGCGTTGACGACGACCCCAGAAAGCGCGGTTAAACCCAGTGCCGAAAAGAAGACCAGCTGCTGATCAAGCACATAGTGACCTGCGATCGCGCCAACGGCGCCAAAAGGAATTACGCTCATGATAATCAGTGGCTGCACATAGCTTTTCAGGGGTATGGCGAGTAAAGAATAAATCAGTATCAACGACAGCAAAGACCCTATGGCTAGCCCACCGAGGGCGTCGGCCCGCTCTTCCTGCTCACCGCCAAGCTGAATGTCGATACCCGGGTAACGTTGCTGAAAGCTAGGGATGATCTGATTGCGAATCGCCGCGCTGACTTCTTCCGGGGCGACGCTTGAACGGTCCACATCGGCAGATACGAAGACATTTCGCTGGCCGTCGCGGCGGTCTATCGCCGAGTAGCCCCGAGCAATGGAAAAATCGGCAACGGAGTAGAAGGGAACCTCAGAGCCGTCAGGCGTTCGGATGTACATGTCTTCAAGATTGCTGATGGATTTTCGCTCGGCTTCCGGGAAGCGCACCATCACACGGACATCGTCCTTACCGCGGGCAACGCGCTGGGCTTCAGCGCCGTAAAATGCCGCACGCACCTGAGTGGCAAGGTCATTCAGGGTGAGGCCCAAGTTTCTCGCTTCGGGCAGGAGGTCTAGCTGAATTTCTTGTTTACCAACGCGCCAGGAATCGGAGATATCAAAAACGCCGTCAAATTTTGATAGCTCGCCCTTGAGTTCTTCGGCGGCCAGCCGCAACTCATCAACGTCGTCGCCGCGCATCTGATATTCCAGGGGTGAGCCAGTGCCAAATTTGTCTGCATCGAAGGTGAGGTTAACCGCATCGGGAATGCCGCCCACGGCGTCACGCCAGCGGTTAGCGAAAATTTTGGCAGAGATGTCGCCGCGCTCGGCCAGCGGCGCAAGATCAATCACTACCTCAGCAATATTGCTCGACAAGCCGCCGAAAGGGTTTCCGGGGCCACTGCGCTGTGACTTGGTACCGACGCTGACGAGCGTGTGTTGAGCGATGGGATTTTCGAGACCAAGCTCTGCGGTGAGTTGCTGACTCACAATGCCGGAAGCACGTTCTATGCGCCTTGCCGCCTCCAGTGTCACATTCGCCGACACACCCTCAGGCATTTCCAGTTCTGCATAGACCCGGTCGCCTTCGACTGCGGGGAAAAATCCAAACACGACGCGACCGCTTAGAATCATGGACAGGGCGACGATTAGCGCTCCAAGGCAAATCGCACCGGTGGCGTAGCGCCAAGTGATTACCCTCTCCATAAAGGGACGGTAAGTTTGGGTGGCGAAGTGCTCGAGGCTGCCGCCTAGGTAGCGCTGCACTGCTTTGAAACGTTCTGTCAGGGCGTTGCCCTTTGACTGGCGACCCCGCTTCACCAGGTGCGACGGCAAAATAAGCTGTGATTCGATGATGCTGAAAAACAGTGCGAAGATGACAATCCAGCCGATAGGTGAGAAGAAATCTGCCATTTGGCCTCTCACCATGACCAGGGGTAAAAACGCTGCAATGGTGGTCAACACGCCAAAGATCACGGGGGTGCTGACTTCCCATGTGCCATCGATCGCGGCGTTTAAGCGGCTTTTCCCCATCTGCTCATGTCCGTAGACGCGCTCGCCAACGACGATTGCGTCGTCGACTACGATGCCCAAAACCAAGATAAAGCCCATGACAGTTAGGGTAGAGATGTTGATGTCGGTTGCAGGCAGCACGGCGATTGCGCCCATGAGCGCAACGGGTATACCAATGGCCACCCACATAGCCAGCTTAAATTCGAGAAATAGGGCAAGTATGACCAGTACCAGTACCAGGCCGCCGCCGGCGCTTCGGGTCAGTACAGACATACGCTCCTGTAGGTCATCGGCACCGTTAATCCAGATCGTGGTCTTCAGTCCTTCGGGTAGCGTTGACTCAAACTGTCCGACCACACGCTTGGTGTTCTCTACAATTGACATGAGATCTTCGGTCTCAACCTGGGACACATTGATGGTTGCAGCGCGGGCACCGTCGAATTCTGCCATGAGGAAACCCTCTTCGAAGGTGTCTCTAATGTCCGCGATATCACCCAGCAATAAGCGAGTCCCATCCGGGCGAGTCATCACGACGACGTCGGCGAATTCCTCGCTGAAGTAAGCTTGGCCCGTGGTGCGGATGAGTATTTCGCCGGCAGTTGAGCGGATGGTGCCGCCGGGCATATCAAATGAGGACGCGCGAATCGAATTGGCGACTTTGTTTAGGGTAAGTCCGTATTCTTGAAGGGTTTGTTCTGATACCTCGATGGAAATCTCATAGGGGCGTGTATAACCCACGCTTACCGTGGAAATGCCGCGCACCCGCGCCAGATCATCGCGTAGCTCACGTGCCAGCTCTTTTAGCGTGCGCTCATCGGTATTGCCGCTTAGCGCAATTTGTATGGCGAGCCGCGCGCGAGCAATTTTAGAAACGATGGGTTTTTCGGTCTCAACCGGGAAACTGTTAATGCCATCAACTCGGCTTTTTATTTCTCCTAGGACAACGGTTTGATCAGCACCTTGGGCGATCTCCGCTATAATGTTGCAATAACCTTCAACCGCTGCACCTCCCGTGCGATCAATGCCCTCAACCCCTTCGATAGCTTCTTCAATACGAACACAGACACTCTTTTCCACCTCTACCGGCGCTGCACCAAGGTATGGCACCCCAACCCGAACGACGGGTATGTCGAACATTGGAAATTCTTCTTGGTTGGTGACGGCTAAGCTCAGTGCTCCCCCGACAAGGAGCATGATCATGAGCAGATTGGCGGCGACAGAGTTGTTCGCGAACCAGCGAATGGCGGTCAACATTGGCGGCTACCCCTGAATCGCTTGTGCGGTTGATTCGGCAACCGGATTCACGGTCATGCCATCGATGGCGGTCTGTACCGTCGAGACGCAGACCCTTTCGCCGGGCGCGAGTCCTGCATTGATTAGGACGTTATCCTTGTAGAGCCGCAGGGGCTGAATGTCACGAAATCGAATGCGGTTCTCTCGATCGACGACAAGCACCTGATTGTCGTTGCGAATTGCCGAGCGGGGCAGGCGCACAATGTTGTCGACGGCTAAGCCCGAGATTTCAGCATTGACGAACAAACCGACGGATAAATCTTGAGAATCGTTAGCGCTTTCCACGCGAGCGACCAAATGAACCATGCGGCTGGTGGTGTCGATCTCGGCTTCCGCGCGCACTATTTTGCCGAGCCACTCGCGAGTTTGGCCGCCGTAGTCGGCACTAAGCTTGACCGCTGGCTGCATGAATTCTGGGAAGTTGCCGTTACGAAGTGGCGGCAGGTTGAGAAAGGCCAGCTGACGATCCGCGATGGGAAGTCGCACCTCGACGATGTCATTTGCATAGAGTGTCGCAATGGCCTGACCACGAGAGGCGAACTGGCCAATATCGATGTTCTCTGAGCGCACGAGCCCGGTGAAAGGTGCACGTAAAGTTGTGCGTTTAACGTTCTCCTCGGCCTGCTCAAAGTTAGCCTGGGCATCCTCAAACGCCGCTTGGGTAACGCGATAGGCTCGTAAGCCGTTTTCGAGAGCCGATCGTGATACGAGTTTACGCTCCGCCAAGCTTCTCAGGCGGCCGTATTCGTATTTGGCGTGCTCTACTTCCGCGGTGGCGCGCTTAAGTGCGGCGTTGGCGCGGTCTAAGGCGTTGCGATAATCCAGGTCGTCAATACGCGCCAGCTCTTGACCCGCCTCAAAATAACCGCCGGCGACAAGACTAGGAGATGTCCAGGTGACTCGACCGGAAACCTCGGGAATCAGCTGGCTGACCGTAGAAGGCACGACGGAACCTTGGGAATGCACCTTCAGCTCAATGGACTCGGTTTCTATGGTCCTTACGCGCACGGTAAGCGGTGTCGGGGTGTCATTAGCGGGCTCCAACACCGGGGCGGTAGCCATCAGCGTGGCCGCGACCGAGAGGAAAAGTAGGACGATTGCTGTGGGTATCACGAAGGTTCTAATCATCAAGCAATGGCCTCCTGGCCGCCTTGTGCGAGCATGAACGCTCGCGTCATGGTTTCTCTGTTCAATTCAAAAAAGGCATCGAAGGTGCCTCGCAGCGCGGGCATATCTCGATCAGTTAGCGCCATGTCCAGTTGTCTGGCGTAGATGGCGTAACGCTCGCGGTCTGGGGTTGCATAGTCGGCAACGGCACTGATGTTCGGCGCGAACTGCTCGACCAGCGTGCGAGCGATTAGCTGCAGAGGAAGATTCTTGCTGGCAAGCATGATGTGCTTCATCAAGGCAAAACGAGCCTCGCCATGCTCGGTATCGCTGGTGGTCAGACGCATCAGCGGCCGCAACAAAGCGCGTATATCTGCGATGGTGTCATCGTTGGCGTTTTCCAGTACCTGCATGGCAGCCAACGACACCATGGAGTTCATCACCAAAAGAATCTGGTCGACCAATATCGGATCAGGCAGGTCTCGCTGCGCGAGCAAATAGCCAATAACATCGAGGCTTGCGAGTTCACGCTCGCGAACCCGTGCGCCGCCGGGATGAACTTCGACCAGTCCGAGTTGCACCAACTTCGCCATGGCCTCTCTGACGGCGCCGCGATTGGCATCGAAGCGCGCGACCAGGTCGCGCTCGGAGGGCAGTCGCTCGCCGGCGCGGTACTGCCCGTTCAAAACATCGCCAATTAATGCGTTAGCGACTTGGTCGCTTTTCATACTCATGAGCAGTTGTTTCCGTTCGCGAATGTCACCAGCCAGGGGCTGGTCTTGCCAATTTGGTCTGATCAAATTGGTCAGACCGAATGGCCAGTTTAGCGATTCGAGGCGTGAATTCAAGCAATTGTTACGCTAGGTAACATGCGCAGAAGTTAGAAATGTGTTGATTGGTAGCAGTTGCTACCTAGCTGGAGCAAGCCACAGTGTGTGAGAGCGCCTTGGCCCCAAGAGCGACTCGTGCCCGACGCTATTGCTCGACGAAGGCGCGCTCGAGGACGTAGTCGCCTGCCTGTCCTTGCCCGGGCGAGACGATGAAACCTCGAGCATCTAACGCAGCACTGACATCGCGCAGCATGTTTTGGCTGCCACAGAGCATGACGCGGTCCGATGCGGGATCGAGGTTCAAGGTGCCATTGTCCATCAGTGTGGTGATGCGACCTTGAGTTGCAAATGCCTCACGAGTGACCGTGGGCAAATAGCTGAGTTTCGGTGCGATTAATTCGCCCAACACCTCGTCGTTCGGCAAGGTTTCATTGAAGTAGTCAAAGTAGGCGAGTTCGCTTTTTTCGCGCACACAGTGCACCAGTAGAATCTCGTCAAAGCGCTCGTAGGCTTCTGGATCCTTGGTGATGCTCAGGAAGGGTGCCAAACCTGTGCCCGTGGCTAACAATACCAGGCGCTTGCCGGGATTGAGGTCGTCGATGACCAAGGTACCTACGGGTTTTTTGCTGACCAGCACGCTATCGCCCACCTGCAGATGCTGCAATCGTGAGGTTAGGGGGCCGTCTTGGACCTTGATAGAGAAGAATTCGAGGTATTCGTCGTAGTTTGCGCTGGCGATGGAATAAGCTCGGAGTAATGGCTTGCCATCTATTTTCAAACCCAACATCACGAAGTGGCCATTTTCAAACCGAAAGCTATCGGAACGCGTGGTTTTGAAGGAGAACAACGTGTCGTTCCAGTGACGGATGTCAGTAACCTGTTCTTCGACGAGTGCCGCCATGGAATGTCCTGAGATGTTTGCTCTGAAAACGGCTCGCGATTATAGGGATACAACGGCTTAAAGCGAGACCTGAAACCTTCGAAAGCGTTATAAGGGTATGCCAAGTGTTGTTATGTGACCCAAATCTAACCGAGTGAGTGCCCTGCGCTTCCACCCGCGCTGCGTAAGCGGTAGCCTGCGCCACTCGCGGCGTACAGCCTGTCCGCCTGCGACCACGTAATTTTATGGAGAAGTCGATGAAAGTCGTTGTCAAAAATGATGAGTACACCATTTACCAGCGCCGGGATGGCCGTTATGCCGTTGAGGGTGCCGACAAGAAGCCGATAAATGGAGACGAAAAAGTCGCGGTTCTGGCGGCAAATGAGTTGATCGCAGTGACCCTGCCCGCGGCCCCAGAAGAAGAGGCCGCTCCAGAAGAGGCCGCGTCAAAAGAAGCAGAAGCAGACGCAGCAGAGACAGAAACCGAAGCTGCGGAAGCGGGCGATCCAGAGCCAGCGGCAGAGGAGGCTTCCGAGGAGCCGTCTGAAGAGCCCGCAGACGCATCTGACGATGACGCTAAAGCGGCTGACGAAGAGTAGTCAATAGGCGGTGCCTGACACATCCCCCAGAATCGAGGTTGTAAGCGAGTTCAAACCCGCAGGCGATCAACCTCGCGCCATCGACAGCTTGGTCGACGGTATTGAAGCAGGGCTGGCTCACCAGACCCTGCTTGGGGTTACCGGTTCAGGCAAAACCTTTTCCATCGCTAACGTGATTGAAAGGCTGCAGCGCCCAGCGCTTGTCATGGCTCCGAATAAAACTCTTGCCGCTCAGCTGTATGGAGAGTTCAAAGAGTTTTTCCCCAACAATAGCGTTGAATACTTTGTCTCCTACTACGATTACTACCAACCCGAAGCCTATGTGCCCGCATCTGACACTTACATAGAAAAAGATTCGTCAGTAAATGCCCACATAGAACAAATGCGCCTGTCCGCCACGAAGGCGCTGCTGCAACGAAGGGACGCCATCATCGTCGCCTCGGTGTCGGCAATTTATGGTCTTGGTGATCCACAGTCTTATCTACAAATGGTGCTGCATCTTGACCGCGGGGATCGCCTTGCTCAGCGCGATCTTTTGCGCCGGTTAACTGAACTGCAGTACGAGCGCAACGATGTGGCATTTCAGCGTGGCGCGTACCGGGTGCGCGGCGACGTAATCGACGTCTTTCCCGCGGAATCGGAAAAAGAGGCCGTGCGCATCGCGCTGTTTGACGACGAAATAGAGGAAATCTCTATTTTTGATCCGCTGACCGGGGAAGTCCTCAATCGGCTGCCTCGGTACACGATATTTCCTAAGAGTCACTACGTGACGCCGCGTGAGCGGGTAGTGCGCGTGCTCGATGAAATCAAAGA
>JADHNQ010000080.1 GCA_016779425.1 Pseudomonadales bacterium
TTTGCTGAATCTCGCCACTGGCTCGGTCAAGATCTACCTTGGCCTTGCCCAGGGTGCCTTCCCAGTAAATCGGCCAAGTCAGTTCGCTACCGATATAGGTATAGGCAACGGTTTTGGCATTGGGTGCCAGCAAATCTTCGGCAAGCAGCGCGTCGATCCAGTATTCCCAGTCTTGACCGCCCATGACGGTTACCGTGTCGGCAATTTCTTGCTCCGTCGCCGGTTCCAGGGCAACCGTAGAGACTTCACCTTTCTCTACATGGACGGTCTTAATATCCAGCACTTCTCCCAGCGGCTTAATACTCGACCGATGCAGCACATCGGTCTTCGGATGCTGGCGCACGGGTGAGGCAAGGCTATAAACCACCAAATCTATTTTGCCTAAGTCTGCCTTGATGGTTGCTAACACCTGCTCACGCATGGCATCCGAGAAGGCATCGCCATCGAGGGTTTTCGCATAAAGCCCCTGCTGCGCAGCGCGGGACTCGAAAGCCTTGTTGTTATACCAACCCGCCGAAGCCGTCTTGTTTTCGGTGGGCGCTTTTTCAAAGGACACACCGAGCGTTTTCGCCCCGCAGCCAAAGCCCGCCACGATACGACTGGCGAGTCCGTAACCACCCGAGCAGCCCAGCACCAGTACGTTCTGAAAAGCACCGCTATTGGCCGTACCGTGTTCAGTGACATAGTTAATTTGTTGGTCAACATGGGCGGCACAACCGCGGGGATGAGCCGTTGTGCAAATAAAGCCGCGTATACGGGGTTTGACGATCATTTGTTCACCTTCGGATGGAGCCGATGCGCCTCAGAGGCCGGCATTGACAGCGCCGGACATCATACCCGCTCCCACTGCCCAACGCATGATGCCCTCAACGTCTAGTATGCGAGGGCCATCACGACGCAGGGTGACAGACGCTGTATCTCCCTCGTGCAGGCCATGATCTCGATCGCCGTCTAGAGCAATCACACCCGGGCCGTGAAAAGTATGCATTTCGTCGAAGGCAGTCCGCTGAACACGCCTAACAATGACCTCGCGAAAGTGGCCCGGAGACAACGGCGCACGAATACGCCGTCCTTGGCCACCCATTTCTACCCACAGACCCCAGTCGTCTTCGGCGTAAACCGGATCGATAAAGCCGCCAATGGGTGACATGCCCACAGAGTTTGGCTCCGCCCGCGTTAGCAGCATGCTATCTAGGCGGTCAGCGTCAAAGGGCAGCATATTACCCACTTGGTCATTACGCAGCAGTACCGCATCGATCAGTCCAATATCGGCACCCGTGGGCGTTTGCAGATATAGAACCTTGGCGTGCGGTCGCAGGCTCTCGGGCATTTCTGCGGTTTTTCCAAGCGCATTGAGGCCTGCCACCATGCCGCCCAATGTGGGCTCCATTAAGGCTGGAAACACGTTATTGGTACCGGTAGAAATCGGTACGAGATCAATGTCGGTGTCAGCACCGACGAGGGCTCGGTTAGTGCCATCACCGCCCAACGAAACCACGGTATGACAGCCTGCGGATTTAAACCGGCCCATGGCTTGGACGGTATCCTTGGCGGTATTGGTAAGGGGGATATCAACGATGTGCACCTTGGCCTGCAGCTTCATGAGCTCAAGGGCGCCCTCGGCAATACGAAAAGGTTCCCGGGCAATGTAGATATCCTTGACTCCAACGGCATCTGCCCCTGCGGCCACTCTCGCCACGATATCGCGCTTGGCTTCATGGGTCATGTTGGTGGCGCGGGCGGCCAGCCTGCGCACATCCCGTCCCGACATCGGATTGACGCATAGTGCCAGTTTGCCGTTGGCCGTCACTTCAGCAGACATCGCGGTTGAGCCTGCTAGGACGCGCGCTCAAGCGTTTGAAACGTATAGGCGCTGCTGTGACGCTCATCGGCCTCGCACCGCTCCTCGGCCACGACACACCAGTGATCTAATTCGAAATGCGGGAAAAACACATCCCCAGCGGGTTCCGCGTGCACCATGGTCAGGTACAGTCGGTCTGCGATCGGCAGGGCGAGTTCGTATATCTGCGCGCCGCCAATGATCATCACCTCGTCCACGCCATCGATCACACATTGGCTTTCGGCCAGCGCGATAGCCTCGTCCAACGTGGCGACAACCTGTACGCCCTCGCGCTGCCATTGAGCGTTTTGAGTGAGAACAATATTCGTTCGACCCGGCAACGGCGCTTTCATCGACTCGAAGGTTTTGCGGCCCATGATTACCGGGCGGCCCATGGTTGTTTTCATGAAATGGCGCATGTCATTGGGTAGCCGCCATGGCAAGGAGTTATCGCGACCGATGACCCGATTTTCGGCCATGGCCCATATCAGAGATAGCTGCATGTCTTTGTCCTGATTCAGACCGCGATGGGCGCCTTGATTCCGCCGTGGCATTCGTAGCCGACCAGTTCGAAATCTTCATAAACGAAGCCGAAGATGTCTTTTACTTCTGGATTCAGATGCATTTGCGGCAGCGGCAGCGGGCTGCGCGTGAGCTGCAGATCGGTCTGGTCCAGATGATTGGTATACAGATGGGCATCGCCCATGGTGTGCACAAAATCACCCAACGCCAAATCGCAGACTTGGGCGATCATCATGGTGAGAAGCGCATAGGAGGCGATATTAAAAGGCACTCCTAAGAAAATGTCCGCACTGCGCTGGTAGAGCTGACAGGATAGCTTGCCATCGGCGACGTAGAACTGAAAAAGCGTATGACAGGGCGGAAGCGCCATATTGTCTACCTCGGCAACATTCCAGGCGCTGACAATATGCCGACGGCTGTCCGGATTGTTGCGTATGCCTGCTACCAAGGTTTCGATTTGATCCATTGTGCTGCCATCGGGACCCGGCCAAGAACGCCACTGCGATCCATAGACCGGTCCCAACTCGCCGTGCTCGTCTGCCCACTCGTCCCATATGTGAACATTGTGGTCGGTCAGGTAGGAGATATTGGTAGAACCGGACAAAAACCAGAGCAGCTCGTGAATAATGCCCTTGAGAAACATTTTTTTAGTCGTCACTAAGGGGAAACCGGCGGCGAGATCGAAGCGCATTTGATGACCAAAAACGCTGTAGGTACCGGTGCCCGTCCGGTCGGCTTTGAAGGTGCCGTTTTCGCGAACATGGCGCATCAGGTCCAGGTACTGTTGCATATCAGTTGTCTTGGCTAAGCAAGAGGCAATATTACCAGTGATGATTTGGCTCGGCGACGAGATCTTAGTGACTTGTGCCTAACCCGCCGTCTTTGCGCCTTTGCCCGCATTGGCACCTTTGCCCGCACTGGTGCTGGCCCAGTAGAGTAACAAAATACCCGCGATGATCATGGGCATCGACAGCAGTTGACCCATGCTGATGAATTCGAACAGCACAAATCCGATATGCGCATCCGGAGAGCGCAAAAATTCTGTCGAAAATCGAAAACAGCCGTAGCCCAGCAAGAAGGCTCCTGACAGTACGCCCTTGGCTCTGGGTTTCATGGAAAGCCACCAAAGCAGCGCAAAGAGCAAAGCCCCCTCGGTAGCAGCCTGATACAAAGACGAGGGGTGCCTTGCCACGTTTTCCCAAACACCAAAGCACATGGGATTTAACTCGCGCACCGCTTGGCACTGAAAAACCAAACCCAGACTGCTTTCGGTGACCCGGCCGGGCAGTTCCATGTTGATAAAGTTGCCGATCCGCACCGAACCCAGGCCAATGGGACACAACGGCGCAAGAAAGTCGGTGACGGTGAGAAAATCTTTGTCGTAACGCCGACCAAATATAACCATCGCCACCAACACACCGATGAAGCCCCCATGGAAGGACATGCCGCCTTCCCAGATACGAAAAAGATAGAGAGGATCCGAAGCCAGGCGCTCAAAACCGTAAAAAAAGGCATAGCCGATGCGACCGCCCAGCACCGCGCCCATGGCGCCATAAAACACTAAGTCAGAAAGTTGTTCAGTGTCCCAACGGGCGTTCTGAAGGTCTGGCCGGTTATTGATACGCCACTGGCCGAGCAGATATACCGCGGCAAATCCGATCAGCCAAGTGAGGCCGTACCAGCGCAGGGCCAAGGGACCGACAGAGACTATGATGGGATCAATAATCGGGTAGTGCATGGCAGCTGGCGCCTTGTAACTTGGGCCGCAGGATAACGCAAAGTCCTGCTACACTCGCCCGCTTCTTTGCAATCAGTTAGCGTTTTATGTGCTTGATCCTGTTTCGTTTCCGGCCGCAGACCTCCGAGCCTTTGCTGGTGGCGGCTAATCGCGACGAATTTCACCAGCGCGCCAGCGCCGCGGCCCAATTTTGGGAGGATGAACCCCATATTCTTGCCGGCAAGGACTTGGTCGCCGGTGGGACTTGGCTGGGCTGTTCACGCCAAGGACGCTTTGCGGCGCTGACCAATTTCACTCAGGGCGAGCCTGCGACATTCCCAAAATCGCGCGGAGAATTAGTACACGGTTTTCTGAGCGGTACGCAGTCCGTGAAAGATTACGCACTGAGCATCAAGGGCGACCAGTACGCGGGATTTAACCTGCTGCTGTTTGATGGCGCGCGGCTGCTCTACACCACCAATGTCTGCCCTCCTGATCAGCCACGCAGCCGATTGCTGCCGGCAGGCGACTATGGCCTGAGCAATGCGGAGCTGGGTGCGACATGGCCGAAATGCGTGGACGGCGCCCACCGGCTGGGTGAACTTGCCGATAGCAAATGCGACAACGTTGAGTTCATCAACCTGCTTAAAGACCAAGCCAAGCCCGACGACCAACGCCTTCCTGATCGCGGCAGACCGGTAGAAGTCGAACGCCATCTCGGCTCGTGTTTTATCTGCGACAGCAACTATGGCACCCGTGCCAGTACCGTCGTGCGCATGGGCCGCGAGCAGATCTATTTTGCGGAGCAAACCTATCTGCCTGATGGCGTCGTAGGTTCCAAAGTTGAGTACGAGTTCTCGCCGGAATCTGAAGACCAGGCTTTCTTGGGATAGCTTGCGACTGAGGCGTCCCGCCGCGAGGCAGTGCCTTAGGCTTTGTCTGGCAACCCCTCATTTATCCTATTAGGGTTATTTGATTCGCTAAATTATTCTTCTGACTCTATTCATACTCAGTTTGAACCACCGTCTCTACAGTGGTGGTAACAGGATCTTTCAAGACTGCGTCTTCAACTCTTCCAAAAGCCGTCTTTGTCCCCGGAAATTGCTGCAGTCTATCAATACCGAATTAGCCTTCCTCAATCATGCGACTCACTATGCAAACATGGCGCTCAATACGCCGTAAGTGTCGAGTATTCGTGTCTTTGAGATGTTCATGAGGTATTGCCTAGCACTGGCAGGGTTATAGTCCGTGCGCTATGAATCTGCTCAGAAACGCCATTTCTACCATCCTCTGTGTCCTATTGGTGCTTAGTGGGACGCTGTGTCTTTGCACTACTGCCAGCGCAGAATCTGCCAGCGCCTCCTTGGCGGACTCCCACCACAGCTACCACGAGAGCGCCCCACCGCCTGAAGACTGTAGCAGGCAAGAATGTCCTGATTGTTATCCCGATGCCTTAGGACTGTCACTCCAGCAGGAACTAAAAGCCCAAGGCGGCGGCAAACTGGAACTCAGCCCCTTGGAGACGATTTCTGCTCCGTTGGCTCTGGGATTGGAACCGCCCTCTGAGATTTTGCTGGTAAGCCTGCTGCCGCCGCCTTTGCCTCATTACGCCGACACGCCAGTTCGGCGATGGGATCTCTTGCTGGAATAAATCCGGTTCTCCGCGCGGTGCGCTAATACCTCTGAGGTATCCCTGCGCCGTCGCACGAAGCAAACACGAGAACCAACGGAGAACATTCCATGATTTATTTAGTGACATTGTTAACGAGCGGGTTAACAAAACGCAGAGGAGGCCCACATGAACAGTAAGGCCTTGCTCTCTATTGCCATTACTATCGCTCTGACCATCTCTGGCTGTGCCAGCAATCCAACTAACCTGGGACGTCAAGAGGTCAACCAATTGGCGGAACAGCGGGGTAGAGCGGTACCCAGTGACAGCGCACAAGGGTTGATCGATTCCCTGCTCGACGAACCTTTGGGACCTGAGACAGCCGTAGCGGTGGCACTGGCGAATAATCCAGACTTAGCCGCGAGCTATGCACTACTGGGTGCAGGGGCTGCTGATTTACATGCCGCCGGACGGATCCGCAATCCGGTTCTTGCAGTTGAATTACTCAATCCAAATCGACCCGATGAACGCAATCAATGGGGTTTTGATCTGGTCGGGTCTTTGACGGATCTGCTGACACTGTCCGCTCGAAAGCGGCTTGCCACCGCAGAGTTTGCTGCGCTTCGACAAGACGTTGGCGCTGCAATTCTAGCCACCGCGTCTGCTGCAGAGCGCGCGTACTACGAATATGTATCGGCGCAGCAAAGAGCTGCAGTGCATCAACAGCTTGCCCGCGCCGCAAAGACATCCTTAGAGTTAGCCGAGCGCTATTACCAGGCCGGCAATATAAGCCCCCGCCAATACGCTCTTGCTCAAGGCGCTACTGCAGAGCAAATACTTCAGAGTTTAGAAGCCCAAAGCGCCCAAGCCGAAGCCAGAGGCGTTCTCGCTGACGTTTTAGGTCTTACGATTAAGGGCTCTTGGCAGACTCTCAAGCAACTCCCGGAACCCAGTGATGCCGAACACTCATTAGACAAACTAACCGCCTTGGCGGTGCTGAGCAGATTGGACTTAGCCGCAGCCGAAGCTCGTGCCAATACGCTAGCCGACCGGCTTAGGCGCACGGCCCGTATGAGCGGCTTGGGGCAAAGGGAGTTCGATATCGGCCTTGCCTTTGAACGAGAAACTGACGGTGCGAAGCTCATCGGCCCAGCATTAGAGTGGGAAGTGCCCGCTTTTTCCCGCAACCAAGCGGCTTTGCTTCGAGGCCGAGCAGAACTGGAAGCGGCGACTATCGAGTATCAAAAGCTCTCTGTGGCGGTGGAAAACCAGGTGCACCTGGCCCACGCAAAGCTGGCCAGCGCAAAAACTAAGGCAGATATCTACCGACGACACTTGATCCCTGCCCGGATAGCGGCCACGGATCGTGCCCAAGAAGAAGAAAATTTCATGCTGATCGGTTCCTTTGAACTGATTCGAACCAAGCAAGACGAATACGCCAGCTACATTGGCTACCTGACCGCTGTGCGAGATTACTGGCTGGCACGAAGCGAACTGCGTCAAGCGGTGGGCACTCGTTTGCCCGGCACCGGAACAACCAAATCCCGCCCAGTAGATTTAGAAGCCTTGTTCCGACAGCCCGCCCCCTCATCAGATAACCACAACCAACACTCGACAAACCCTGAGGCTACTCAGCATCACAACCACACGGCAGCACCAAGGAAAGGACAGTAATTATGAAAAGATCACGACGAAATTTCGTTTCGCTGAGCGGTGCCGGTTTGGTCGCCGCCACGGTGTCCGGGCCTCTCAGCTTGTCGCATGCCCAGCCTTCACAGCCTCATGGAACAAAAATTCAAACCCCGCAAACGACAGGCGACACGGCGGCGCGGCCAACTGGAAAAGTGCGTACGCTCAATGGCTGGTCGCTACCTTATCGCTGGAAAAACGGCGTAAAGGAATTCCATCTAATCGCTGAAGAGATTGATCATGAATTCGCACCGGGCACTAGAGTTAAGTGCTGGGGCTATAACGGCTCTACCCCCGGCCCGACTATCGAGGCAGTCGAGGGCGACCGAGTGAGGATATTGGTCACCAACGGCCTGAAGGAACACACTTCGGTTCACTGGCATGGCATTTTGTTGCCTAGTGGCATGGACGGTGTTTCTGGCTTGAATCAACCCTCCATCAAGCCCGGCGAAACCTTCGCCTATGAGTTTACGCTTAAACAGCACGGCACCCATATGTACCACCCCCATGCGGACGAGATGACCCAGATGGCAGTGGGGATGATGGGAATGTTCATTGTTCATCCGAAAGAAGAAACCAGACCCATTGATCGGGATTATTGTTTGTTGTTGCACAACTGGGCCGTGCACCCTGGCACCTACCGCCCAGATCCAGCGGTCATGGTGGAATTTGATTTGTGGACATTTAACTCTAAAGTTTTTCCCGCCATCGACCCCTTGGTCGCACGGACAGGAGAACGGGTCAGAGTACGCATTGGCAACTTATCCATGTGGAATCACCCGGTACACATGCATGGGGTACAGTTTCAGGTGACCGGATCGGATGGCGGGCGCTGGCCGCAAAATCAGTGGCGCTGCGAGACCACAGAGATTGTTGGCGTCGGCCAAACCCGAGATATCGAGTTCACTGCCGAACCTGGTGACTGGGCCTTTCACTGTCATATGTCTCACCACACCATGAACGCCATGGGTCACGATGTGCCGAACACCTTGGGGGTCAACCAACGGGGCGTGGAGCAGGACATACGTAAGATGCTTCCGGGCTTCATTGCCATGGGTGAGCACGGCATGGCAGAGCATCAAGAGCACGTGG
>JADHNQ010000081.1 GCA_016779425.1 Pseudomonadales bacterium
GCTGACTGAGACTTTGCACATTGCTTTGCAGCATCCAAAGCAACCCTGGCATTGCCAGTGCAACGCCAATCATGAGCCAGACCAATAAACTGCTCACGATACGACGGCTGATGAAAAGAGAGGTTTCTGAAGCGACCCGCCGATGGTCCGCCAACCAGGTGCGCAGCCGCCCTCCTCTTGGTTGCCAAGCGTTAGGTTCAGTCTGTGCACTACTTTCGCGATTAGCCTTAATTGCAGCCACCCTCAGCCTTTTGTTCCGTCGGTGTCCTGCACCAGAGAACCCTGGGACAAGTGCAATATGCGACAACCTTGATCCTTAATAAGATCGATATCATGGCTGGCGACCAGCACCGTCGAACCCAGATCTTTGAATTGATGAAACAACGCCATAACCTGACGTGATAGGTAGGGATCCAAATTACCCGTGGGTTCATCAGCAAGAATAATTTTCGGCCTGTTCACAACCGCCCGAGCAATACCTACTCGCTGTTGCTCGCCGGTTGACAGATGCCGCGGGTACAAATGTCCCCGATCACTGAGATCTACCGTAGCCAGCGCACCTCTTACTCGCCGAGTAATCTCTTTCGTCCCTAGGTGTGTTACCCGTAGCGGCAGTGCGACGTTTTCAAAGACTGATCGATCGTCGAGCAAATTATGGTCCTGCAGTACGATGCCCAGCTGCCGCCGATACCAAGGCAGTGCACGTGAACCTAGTCGACTGATATCGCTGCCATTCACTACAACCCGACCGCTCGTCGGGACCAATGCGCCAATCAGCAATTTCAGCAGCGTGCTTTTACCGGCACCGGAGTGGCCGGTAAGAAAAACCATGGAGCCTTGCTCTATATCTACCGTCACCTCTGATAAACCCTCGGAGCCATTGTCGAACCGTTGGGTCACACGCTGGAGCTGCAAATACGTCACGACTCGTCGGCTTGCAGCAAGGCAGACACAAAGGCTTCTGGCTCGAAGGCTCGCAAATCTTCTATCCCTTCTCCGACGCCAATAAAACGCACCGGGATACGCTGGGCGCCGAGAGACTGAGATGCCAGCGCAAACAGCACCCCGGCCTTGGCGGTACCATCCAACTTGGTCACAACCAGACCTGTGAGGGGTATGGTTTCGTTGAAAAGCTTGACCTGGCTTAGAGCGTTTTGCCCAACTCCGCCGTCGAGCACCAGAATTACCTCGTGAGGCGCTTCCACATCGAGGCGTTTTACCACGCGCTCTATTTTGGCCAACTCATCCATCAGCTGGCTTTTAGCCTGAAGTCGGCCCGCTGTATCCACTAGCAGCACATCCACTCCCTTGGCCTGGGCACTTTGCACGGCATCAAAGGCCACGGAAGCACTGTCAGACCCTTGAGGCTGGGCAATAACGGGAATGTCCTCACGCTGCCCCCAAGACTGCAGTTGTTCCACTGCTGCCGCACGAAAAGTATCGCCCGCTGCCAACATCACGCTCAAACCTTGGTTTTTAAAACGCTTGGCCAGCTTGCCTATGGTTGTCGTCTTACCAACACCGTTAACGCCGACAAAGAAAAACACCCTTGGCAGTCCGTCTGCAGCACGCGGCTCGACGACCAAGGGCTGCGCGACGCCATCTAAGCGCTGTACCAGTAGCTCCTGCAACGCTTGATAAAGAGCCCCCATGTTCGCCAACTCGCGGCGTCCTGCTCGATCCGTCAGTTCGGCAATAATTGCCTGAGTCGTCTCCATGCCAACATCGGTCATGAGAAGCGCAGCCTCAAGATCCTCGAGAGCAGATTCGTTAATCTCTTTCTCACCCAGCAGCAAGTTGCCAAGCCCTTGGGCTAATTGCTCACGGGTCTTAGACAGCCCATTGCGCAGCCTGCCGAAGAAGCCCCCATCTGCAGCGGCCTGTGCGTCACCGGATGTAGGAAGGTCTTTCTGCTCAGTCATGACTAGATTCTCTTGCAAACTCGACGACGGAAGTCCTGGCTGCCCATCGTCTGCGGTGCCTCGATTCTATAGCATTCGCAACCTAAGCTAAGCGCGCGGGTAAGGTGCATTGAAAAAAAAAGTTCGGCAAGGCAACAGTCATGAGGTGCGCATTAATAGCGGCGCGCTGCGAGGGCGCAAACTGCTGTTTCCCGACATCGAAGGGCTGCGCCCGACCCTAGGGCGCACCAGAGAAACACTCTTCAACTGGATCCGTCCCTCACTCAGCAATGCTAGATGCCTGGACTTATTCGCAGGCTCCGGTGTTTTAGGCATTGAGGCAGCTTCTATTGGCGCTCAAGAAGCGGTATTCGTTGAGAGTAACCCTGCCGCTGCCGACCATATTAAGGCGGCCCTCGAGACCTTCGATTTATCCTCGCGCTGTATTCTGCATGAGGGTGACGCCCTGAATTTTCTGCACAGCTGCGAAGGGCCCTTCGACTTTGTCTTTGTCGACCCCCCATTTGCGCAAACTCAGCTGCTGAGCCATGCCGTTACACAGCTGGTTGAGCGCAACCTTGTTCAGCAGGCGATCTATCTAGAATTTTCACCACAACAAGAAGCCACCGTTGCTGCCCTCATGCAGCAGCACAGCCTGGAGCATCTGAAATCTACCAAGGCTGGCAACACCCTAGGCTGGCTAATTGCGCCGAACCTATCTCAGGGTTAGCATCCACCTGACTCCCGCGAGCAAATTGAAGATTGTTAAGGAAATCACGGCATGGCTGAACGCATCGTCGTCTATCCGGGTTCATTTAACCCGATCACCAACGGCCATACCGACTTAGTCGAGCGGGCACTCACTCTCTTTGACCATGTGGTTCTCGCTATTGGCACATCGGCACAAAAAGACCCGGCGGTGGCATTGAAGGATCGAATGGAGCTTTGCCGCGAAGTGCTGGCACCCTACGGTAGCCAGGTATCCGTTGAGGGCTTTAACAGCTTGCTGGTGGACTTCGTCAAAGCCAAGAACACGCGCTTTGTCCTGCGAGGCCTTCGCACTGTGACAGACTTTGACTACGAATTTCAGATGGCGGAAATGAATCGCTCCCTAGATCCGCAGCTTGAGTACGTCTTTCTACCGACTTCGAGGGATTGCTCGTTTATTTCCTCTACCTTGGTTAGAGAAATATCGGCCCTTGGCGGCGATATCTCCCAGTTCGTCGACCCAGCAGTGATTGCGGCGCTGAGCAAGGACTAGCAGACAGGGCGTTTCCAGCTAGAAAACCTCTGGCAGGCCGGGCAATAAACCGTACTGCGCTGACCCAAGATCTGTAATTTAAGCGGTGATCCACAGATACGGCAGCCCTCCCCCTGACGCCCGTAAACATTGAGACTTTGCTTGAAATAACCAGGCTGCCCGTCCGAACCCACGAAATCTCTTAGCGTCGTGCCGCCAACGTTAATGGCATTGCTCAATATGTCTCGAATGGCCGCTGCGAGAAATTGGTATGCGACCCGACTTACCTTGTGGGCTGGGGTCGAGGGCCGGATACCCGCGCGAAACAGCGATTCCGCTGCATAAATATTGCCCACACCAACCACTACTTTTCCGTCCATGATGTGATTCTTAACCGCCACCCTGCGCCTGCGAGAAGTGGCAAAAAGATAATCACCGGAAAACTCATTACCCAGCGGCTCTGGCCCCAAGTTCTTCAACAGCCAGTGCTCTTGGCAGGGATGCGGTGCAAAATGGAAGCTGCCAAAGCGACGAGGATCGTTATAGCGAAGCCACGGACCATTTTTGATCTCAATGTCGATATGGTCGTGAAGTCGCAGCGCATCATCGGGTGTTACCACACGCAAACTTCCGGACATGCCCAGGTGAACGACTAGCGCACCGGTCTCTGTTTCGATCAGGATGTACTTGGCTCGTCGAGTGACGTTAAGGACTTCGCTGCCCGCAAGATGATCGGGCAGCGATACGGGCCATCGAAGACGCGTTTCGCGGACGTGAATCCGCTCAATCGTCTGGCCGCTTAGAAAGGGTTCTATTCCCCGTCGAGTCGTTTCGACTTCCGGGAGTTCAGGCATCTTCTACTTAATTTTGCCTTCTTTGTAGATCACATGCTTACGGACGACAGGATCGTACTTTTTGATCTCCATTTTGTCCGGCGTGTTCTTTTTGTTTTTGTCCGTGGTGTAGTAATGGCCTGTGCCAGCACTTGAAACCAATTTGATCTTGTCTCGCATGACTTATCTTCCTGTTTGTGGCGATGCTAGCTTGGCGATCTAAACTTTGTGCCCAGCAGCGCGGACGTCTTTTAGCACCTCATCGATGCCTTTCTTATCGATAATGCGCATACCGTTCGAAGAGACACGCAGCTTCACATAGCGTTTCTCCGTCTCCACCCAAAAGCGATGGTTATGCAGGTTGGGCAAAAATCGGCGTCGCGTCTTGTTCATGGCGTGGCTGACGTTGTTCCCAGCCATCGGGCGTTTGCCTGTTACTTGGCATACTTTGGACATAATCAGAGTCCCAAAAAATTTGAGGCGCGTTTATACCAAAGTGGCCCTGACAGGGCAACAAAGATTGTGCTGGCCTCAAAGCAAACCCCTCAGCTGGAGCGATACCCAAGTGTTGGCACTTACCACCACATGATCGAGCAGCCGTATTTCCACCTGTTCGAGCAGGTCAAAAAGTGAGCGCGTCAACCCGATGTCTGCCTGACTGGGTTCTGCATTCCCAGACGGGTGGTTGTGACAAACAATCAGCGCCGCTGCGTTTAATTCGAGCCCACGTTTCAGCACTTCGCGGGCGTGCACATGGGTGCGGTCAATGGACCCTCGAAACAAAATCTCGAAGGCAATATGTTCATGTTTGGCATTGAGAAATAAACACCCGAACGCCTCGTAACCCAAATGCCCCAAGCGCTTGCGTAGATACTGGGCGACGGCCGCTGGCTCGTTAAAGCTCTGCGTGCGTTTCAGCTGGACTTCCGTTTCTCTGACACTGAGTTCATGTATCGCCTTCAGTCGCGCCGCCTTGGCAGGACCCAAGCCACGGACTGCCAGCAGCTGCTGGATGGGCGCGGCCAACAGCGCGTGAACGCCGCCAAACTCTTTCAGCAGTCGCTGCGAAAGCAAAACCGCATTTTCGCCGGGCAAACCGCTGGCAAGGCATAGGGCTAGCAGCTCGGCAGTTGACATCTGTGCAGCCCCATAGCGAGCCATTCTGGCCCGCGGCTGCTCGTCTTCCAGCCAGTTAGCAATTACGCTGCTCGCCGCTTCGATGTTACCCTTGCCACACGAATCATCGGGTTGTTTCGCAGTCATTCGCTTTCCTTATGTTAGGTAATGGTGTGATAAGCGCTTCTCTCAGGCACCCGATGCCGCTTTTTGTTTGTGCATTACACAGAGGTATGGGCAATGCCCGAGCGATCGGATCTGTCAGGTCAAAATATTCTGCTGGGAATCACCGGCGGAATTGCCGCCTATAAAACGCCAATGCTTGTGCGCCAACTCGTCGCGGCTGGTGCGAATCTTCAGGTAGTGATGAGCGAAAATGCCCATCGTTTTGTGACTTCGACGACACTTCAGGCCGTCAGCGGCAACCCTGTGCGGGACGACCTATGGGATCCGGCGGCGGAAGCTGCCATGGGCCATATCGAGTTGGCACGATGGGCGGACCAAATTCTTATTGCTCCCGCGACAGCAAATGCCATTGCGAGACTTGCAGCGGGCGATGCTTCAAACTTGTTGTATACCCTGTGTCTGGCGAGCACTGCACCCATCAGTCTTGCGCCGGCCATGAACCAGCAAATGTTTCAGCATCCGGCCGTGCAGCGAAATCTTGCCACGCTAACCGCGGATGGCTGTCGCGTGATTGGCCCAGACAGCGGAGATCAGGCCTGCGGTGATCAGGGTCCAGGACGCATGACTGAGCCAGAAGATCTTGTCCTCGCCTTGGCGCAGCCCAAACAGCCCGGGGCGGAATCGAGAGGGCCTCTCTCCGGTCGCACTGTGATCGTTACTACAGGCCCCACGCGCGAGGCCATCGACCCAGTACGCTACATCAGCAATCACAGCTCAGGGCTGCAGGGCATGGCGATCGCCGACGCCGCCAAACAGGCCGGGGCAAACGTGATTTTGATAGCGGGTCCAGGGGTGGCTGAGTCATCCCCGGATATGCAGCGCATTGACATAACCAGTGCCCAAGAAATGCATGCCAAGGTGCATGAGCACCTAGCCTCGGCAGATATTTTCATCGGTGTCGCCGCCGTTGCGGACTATCGTCCATCGAACCCCGAAGAACAAAAGATCAAGCGTCATCTCAAAACTAATGAAGACGTGAAGCTATCGCTAACAGAGAATCCCGACATCATAGCCAGCGTCGTCAAAGCCAAACAGGCCAAAGTCGTCGTCGGCTTTGCTGCTGAAACCCACGACACCTTACAAAACGCTCGCGATAAACGTGTTCGCAAAGGGCTAGACGCCATTGTCGTTAACGACGTATCTGATCAAAGCATTGGCTTCAACAGCCGCGACAACGAGGTAACACTTATCCACGAAGGCGGAGACATCCACTTTGGCAAACAGTCGAAAACAGCCATCGCTCAACGGCTTATGGAGCAATTGGTTGAACTCTTCGCAGCAAAAATCGGACTTTGAATTGCACTCACAGACACAGTTTTAAAAGGCTAACAGCACCATGAGCGAGACCGCGCCACCCGCCACCATAGATACTGGCATTTTTCGGGCTTACGACATTCGAGGGATCACGACTGAAAATCTAACCGAGGAAGTGGTGTATTGGATTGGTCGCAGCTTTGCGACTTCAGCCCTGGCTGCACAGCAAAGTACCGCCGTGATCGGTCGAGACGGCAGGCTCTCCAGCCCGGGTCTTGAGGCGTCGCTCACCCGCGGGCTTTGCGACGGAGGCATGGACGTGATCAGTGTCGGCTTAGTGCCGACGCCACTTCTGTACTTTGCGACTTACGAACTGCAAACCGGAACCGGCATCATGATCACCGGCAGTCACAACCCGCCCGAATACAACGGCCTAAAAATGATGATTGGCGGGGTGACCTTGGCCGAGGAGCGAATACAGGCCCTGCTGCAGAATCTGCAGAACAATACGCTGAGCCAAGGCACTGGCAGCGCATCCGAACAGGATATTATCGCCGCCTATACCCAAAAGCTGTTGCCCGCCTGCAAGCTTGATCGACCGTTAAATGTGGTGGTCGACTGCGGCAACGGGGTAGCCGGCGTGATCGCGCCTAACATTATCGAAGCCTTGGGCTGCCAGGTAACACCCCTCTACTGTGAAGTGGACGGTAATTTTCCCAACCACCACCCGGACCCGGCCGAACCCGAAAACCTCGAAGATGTAATCAACCGGGTCAGAGAAGTTGGCGCAGACGTGGGCCTCGCCTTTGACGGCGACGGCGACCGTCTTGGCGTGGTCACGCCAAAAGGGGAGATAATCTGGCCGGACAAGCTAATGATGTTCTTTGCCGAAGACATTTGCGCTCGACACCCTGGCGAGACGGTAATTTTTGATGTGAAGTGTAGTCGTTACCTGCCCAAGGTCATCCGCGAAGCTGGCGGCGAACCGCTGATGTGGAAAACCGGGCACTCCCATATCAAGGCCAAGATCAAAGAAACGCAGTCCCCCTTAGCCGGCGAGTTCAGCGGTCACCTGTGTATCGTCGAAAACTGGTATGGCTTTGATGACGCAATTTTCTCTGCCGGACGACTGCTGCAGTTGCTTAGCCAGACTTCTGCCTCTGCGGATGAGTGCTTTGCCAAATACCCCGTGACCGTGACGACGCCAGAGATCAAGATCCAGACCAGCGAAGAACACAAATTCGTGGTGATGCAAAAGCTCGCAGAAGTAGGGGATTTTGGCAGTGGGGAAATGACCCAAATTGACGGGATCCGCGTGGATTTTGACAACGGCTGGGGGCTGATACGTCCCTCGAACACCAGCCCCGTGCTATCGCTGCGCTTTGAGGCAGATACCGAAGCGGATCTGCAGCAGATTCAGAACCTGTTTCAGACTCAGCTACACAAAGTAGACAGCTCTCTGGCATTTCTGTGAGCACGCAAGGTGCCAGCATCCTGAGTGCGGGCAATTAGGCAACCGAAGGAGCATGGAGCGCGCTATGACCGCATCCAAGGACAACATCACCAGCCAAGTACTGACCGAGGCACTGCCCTACATTCGGCGATTCCACGGCACGACTGTGGTCATCAAATACGGCGGCAACGCCATGACAGAGGCTGCCTTGAAAGATAGCTTTGCCGCGGATGTTGTACTGATGAAGCTGGTTGGCATCAACGTGGTTGTCGTGCACGGCGGGGGGCCCCAGATCGGTGAACTGCTGTCGCGCCTCAATATCGAATCAGAATTCGTCAACGGTATGCGTGTCACCGATTCCGCCACCATGGACGTGGTACAGATGGTGCTTGGTGGGCTGGTCAATCCTGACATCGTCTCCCTCATCAATACTCATGGCGGTCGCGCTGTAGGTGTCACGGGCAAGGATGGCAACC
>JADHNQ010000002.1 GCA_016779425.1 Pseudomonadales bacterium
TGTTGAGCTAATCACCCTATCGTCATGGAGCAGTGTCTAATGGCCTCGGTCCCTTCTCCTCCCGATACCATCTTCGACCTTTCGTGCGACGAACAATCTGTCTTGGCTTGTCGCACAAATTAACTTGTGCGAAAACGGGCGAAGTATAGCAGTCAGGTGCAGATCGGCAACTTCAATGGGTTAAGAAACTTGGACAATTCCAACAGTTTAGCTCGCGTAGTTCACGGTCTCACGAAGACCCCTTGGGTGGCCCCAGCTCCAAGATCTTGACGACCTCTACTTGGTCCGTGGTGCGGCGGCTTCGGTCATAGCGCGCCCTGGGTAGTGGTGCCGAGACAGCTGGGGCATCAGCATCTAATTGCTCGGTGAAACCACAGACCACACAACGACGTCGAATCTCTTGTTCGTCCAGCTCATCGGAGCCTTCGCCGCCTTGTAGCGCTTCGATGACGATGCGATCCACCACCTGACAGGAGGGGCACACGGCGCCAGAAATAAAACGTTTTGATCCGGTCATAGCTGTGTCTCCCAATGAGGGCCGTTCAATCCAGTGGGCGCCTTCCACGCCCTCGACGTCCAGCCCCAAGGACTCACTTCGTTCCAGATGCGCGCAGGATAGGGTTAAGCAAGCTGCCTTCTCAGCTGTTGGTACACCGGCTGCGTTGATGGGTGTTTCCCCATCCATATTGAATAACTTTCTGCAGCTTGCTCAACTAACATACCGAGTCCGTCAAAGACCCGTCTTGCACCATGGTCCTGTGCCCAGCGCGCGAACTGTGCCTGGGACCCGTAGCTCAGATCGTAACAGATGCGCCCTGTTGGCAGATTTAAAGGAAGGCTGTGTAGCGCTTTCGACGCATTTTGATCCAGACCCATGGCGGTACTGTTGATTATCAAATCCGCGTCTAAGACAAGTGTCGCCAACTGCGTCAGCTCGAAGACCTCTATGTTGACGGCATTATCCGTCGCTTCAGGATCCTGGGCGGTCTTCCGTGAGGCTATCGCCGCCGACCCGCCGGCAGAATCTACCGAGCCCAATGGCAGCGTGAACCGATCCACCAGCTGCTCTGCCTTAGATCGAGTACGATTGGCGATGCTTATTTTCCGAACCCCCGCATCCAGCAACGGCCTAATGATTCCTTGGCACGCCCCTCCAGCACCCAATATCAACACGCTACTCTCTGAAAGAACCACACCATGACGATCCTGTAAATCACGCACCAGACCGATGCCATCCGTGTTGTAACCCACCACCTCATCATGCTGAATCGCCAGCGTATTAACTGCGCCAGCGGCGGCGGCTACGGGATCCAGCCGAGACGCGTAATCGCAGGCTTCGCGCTTGAAGGGCACAGTCACGTTCAGACCCAAACCGCCAGCGGCGAAAAACGCCGAGGTACCAGCCTTAAATCCATCAAGCGGAAAACACAGCCTTTGATAGTCAACTTCGTTGCCCAGGGATCTGGCGAACCCGTGGTGGATATCAGGTGACAGCGAATGCGCGATGGGATTTCCCGCAACACCCAGGCTTGTTATTGCTGTGCTCACTTGGAAGCCTCCCGGATGACCGAACCGTTAACGTCGAGAATGGCGCTCGCGCCGGCGTAGCCCGCGGTTTGTCCGGGCACCACCATATCTACCAGCTCAAGAAACTGCGCCCGAGCCTGTTCATAATCTTGAACTGGCGACTCTCCAGCCCTGTTTAAAGAAGTGGATACGATGGGGCCGCCGAAAGCAGCTGCAATCTCGCGAGCTTGTGCGTGATCGGGCACTCGGCACGCTACGGTCCTGTGCTGCCCCTTAATACGTTGAGGATAGGCGTCGCCGGGTAGCAGCCACGTTACATGGCCGGGCCAGCTTGCCATTACCTGGGCCCTGACTTTTGGCACTAACTCTTGAAGGGCCGCATCAAAGTCTGCGGTGGTGCCAGCAATTAAAAGTAGTCCTTTTGCGGATTCTCGACCCTTGATCGAAAGAATGCGCTCGATTGCCTCATCGTTGTGGGGATCGCAGGCAAGCCCCCAAACACCCTCAGTTGCATGGGCAATGACGCCGCCTGATCGTAAACAGGCAGCGGCACTGTCAATGTCATTCACGATTCCAGCGAAGCTTGTACACTCGCATTTTGCGCCTCTACCTTGGCTCGATTGTCGCTTCGATCCTGCACAACGACTTGATGAAGGGCATCGTCAGCCACCGCCAAAATTTGCGCCGCCAAGTAAGCCGCATTTTTTGCCCCCGCCTTGCCAACCGCGACGGTTGCAACAGGAATGCCACCGGGCATTTGCACCGTTGAAAGCAGTGCATCGAAACCCTGCAGCGGGCCACTGTCGATGGGCACACCAATCACAGGCCGCTGGGTATGAGCGGCAACTGCGCCAGCAAGGTGTGCAGCCATACCCGCTGCGCAGATAAATACGCGACAGCCTCGCTCTTCGGCATCGGTGACGTAGGCTTGGGTGCCTGCGGGCGTTCTGTGTGCACTGGTTACTTTAACTTCATACTGAATACCCAACGTCTTCAGCATAGAGGTCGTAGATTGCATCACTGGCCAATCAGACTCAGAACCCATCAAAACCGCTACCCAGCTCATGTACTTCTCCGACAGTGTTAAAGCACGCGAATATACCCGTCCGACCCTTGTCGAACAAACCCACTCAGCTGAAGCTCCATCAAACACTGGCTCACCTTTTGCGGATCTCCGCCTACGGAGGCAACGATCTCATCAAATTGCCTGCTCTGCTCGCTGATTACTTGGCAAACCTCGGCGGATAGGCCGGTCAATGCGCTCTCATGATGCGCCTGTTCAGAGACATCTGCCGACCTTGCCAATGACCAACCCAACTCTTCGGCAACCTCGGTCACACTGGTCACCAAGGCAGCCCCCTGGCGAATCAGGCGGTGACACCCCCTACTCAATGGACTCGTCGCTGGGCCAGGAACCGCACAAACGTCCCGGCCTTGCTCCAGCGCCAAACGTGCAGTAATCAAGGATCCACTTTTCTCACTAGCCTCAACCAGTACCGTCAATTCTGACAGGCCGCTGATGATTCGATTGCGCTCGGGAAAGTGATAGGGACGAGGAGCAACCCCAGCAGGATACTCAGATACAAGAAGGCCGCCTGCGGCTAAAAGTTGCAGGGCGATTTGGGTATTTTGTTTTGGATAAAGGTTGCCGAACCCTCCGCCCAGTACTGCCGTGGTAGTGCCGCCCTGGGCAGACAGTGCGCCGCGATGAGCAGCTGCGTCGATCCCCACGGCCAGACCGCTGACGATGTTGCAGCCGTTTTCAGCAAGGCCCTTGGCCAATTCAAAAGCCATAGACCGACCCGGCGTTGTACAGCGGCGCGCCCCCACTACGGCAACCATCTGCTGGTCTAGGGCGCTCCGTCTTCCTAAACAAAACAGCACTAGGGGCGGGTCAGGGATGGTTCGGAGCCAATCGGGATAACCCGCATCCAGTATGCTCAGGGCAAAATGATCAAATGGTTTAAGTCGCGGTGGAAGCTTACAGCGCGAAAGATAGGCGCGAACGGAAGATCGTCGCTTAAGGCCGGCGTCCGGTTGTTTGACCTGACGAATATCAACGGATCCAAGATTGGCTTGGTGCTCGGCTAACCAAGCTGCTACCACCTGGCGGGGCCAGTCGGCCAACAATGCACACAAGTGCTCTGCCTTAGAGCTGATGTTCAAAGAAGGTGTCTGCATAAGCTGTCACAAAGCGCTCTGGAGCGCCCATTTTTGACAGCTCAGTGCAACAAAGGGAGCGTCAAAAACTGGAATCTCTGTGCGAGTTTGCCGGCACTGCCGCTATACTCGCGCCTTTGCAATCTTCTGAGGCAAAGCTCGCATGTCTTGCCCTACGAACAAACCAGAGTCGACCAAGAGAAAGGGTCGGCACAAACTGCGACCAGATTAAAATATGACTCGACTAAAAATACTGCACCACCCAGATCCGCGGTTGCGCACCAAGGCGACTCCGGTAGATACCTTTGACGACAAGCTCATCGAGTTTTCAAAAAATATGCTCGAGACCATGTATGCGGCTCCAGGCATTGGCCTCGCGGCCACCCAAGTCAACGTGCATAAGCGCATTATCGTTGTCGATGTAAGTGACACCAAGAGTGAGGCCCATACGCTAATCAACCCCGCTCTCGAGCCCTTTGGTGAAAAGGTTCGGGGTGAAGAGGGCTGCTTGTCCGTACCTGAAATCTATGAGTCCGTGGAGCGGTTTGAGCAAGTACATGTGAAAGCCCAAGACATTCATGGTGAGCCGCTCGAATTTACCGCGAACGGCATGCTGTCTATCTGTATTCAACACGAGTGCGATCACTTGGAGGGAAAGCTGTTCGTCGACTATCTTTCAAGCCTAAAGCGGGGGCGCATTACCAAAAAACTGCGCGACCAGGCGAAATCCTTTGTCTGAGCCGTCCCGATACCCCAGCAAGATTGCGTTCGCTGGTAGCCCCGAATTTGCAGCGGCGATATTGCATCGGCTTCAGGCTTCGGATTTTCCGTGCGGCCTTGTGCTGACTCAGCCCGACAGACCAAGGGGCCGCGGACGTACCCGGTCTGCAAACGCGGTGAAATCTGCGGCAATACAATACGACCTACCCATTTTGCAGCCTGCTAACTTGCGGGAGGAGGGGGTATTAGAAGCCCTCTCCAAGTTCGGACCGGATGTACTTGTCGTCGCCGCCTATGGATTGTTACTTCCGCAACAAGTACTCGAACTACCAACCCATGGGTGTATAAACGTGCACGCCTCTCTGCTACCGCGCTGGCGCGGAGCCGCTCCGATCGAGCGCTCGGTGATGGCAGGAGACGACATCACCGGGGTAAGTATCATGGAAATGGAGCGAGGCTTGGATACTGGCCCTGTCTATGCCATGGAGTCTGTATCGATAGCAGCGTGTGCAGACGTTGCTGAACTAGAAATTGAGCTCGCCAATCGTGGGGGCGAACTGTTGTTAGAAGTCCTGCAGCAGCTGCGAGCCAATCCAGACCTGCGGCCAACGCCCCAACCTGAAAGCGGGGTTTGTTATGCAGACAAATTGTCCGCCACCGACCGCTTAATCGACTGGCGCTGCAGCGCAGAACAAATTGCCTCGCAGATTTGGGCCCTAAGCCATCGCATGCCGGCTATCACCCAATTGAAAGAAACCCAAGTGCAGCTGATTTCTGCCTCACCAGAGCATAGCCAATCAGAGCAGAGTGCCCGTGAACCGGGCCAACAGATACCGGGAGACCGAAAGTCTATACTGGTGGCCTGCGGCGAAGGATATCTGCGAATCAAAACGCTGAAGGTCGCTCGGGGCAAGGGGCTCGTCATGGATGCCAGCGATGCACGAAACGGTTACCCAGATCTATTCGATGAAAAATCGATCTTCACGACGGCTGCGGTGCCCTAGTGGCAAAAGAGCCGCAACCGGTTCATGGCCCGGGAGCTCGTGTGGATGTCAGCCGCGCGCTGACTCAGATTATTCGACACGGCAGAACTATTGAATGGGTTCGCGCAAATCGCCTGCAATGGTTATCCACTCCGCTGCACCAACAGCTACTTTACGGCACCCTACGCCACTACCTGTCCCTCGAGGGGCTGGTTGCGTCACACCTAAAGAAACCTCTAAAGGCCAAAGACCAAGACATCAAACATCTTTTGTTGGTCGGCGCTTACCAACTCCTTCACACCCAAATCGCGGCGCATGCGGCGATCAACGAATCCGTCTCAGCCACCAAGACACTGGGTAGGACCTGGGCCAAGGGCCTGGTCAACGCGATCCTTCGAAATATCCAACGACAGTCCCAGTCTGGACCATTACCGGCAGCGGACCCCCGCCTAGAACACCCGGATTGGATGGCCGACAAACTCATTGATCAATACCCCGACAGGGCAGCTGAATTGATGGCTGCTAATGGCCAACGTGCGCCAATGTCTCTGCGAATCAATACATGCGTCACTTCAACTCAGGATTACAAGAACCAGCTCGAAGCGGCGGACATTGGGTACACTGAAGGTCCCTGGCCAGAGTCTCTAATCCTTGACCACCCTCAGCCAGCCTCTGATTTGCCAGGGTGGAGTCGAGGCGAATGTGCAGTACAAGACCTGGCGGCACAAAGCGCGGGCCAAATCATGATGCAGCTGCTCAGAGGTAACACCTATGAACAAGGCGCACTGCGAATCCTCGATGCTTGTGCGGCGCCCGGGGGCAAGCTGTTTCATTTAAAGGAGACTCTGACGGCTGCCGGCCTAAAGCACCAGCTGTATGCATTGGATAACAAAGCAAAACGGCTAGACGACATCGCACTTATTGGAGAGCGTCTCGGGCATCGTACCCACTTCCAGCAACCCACCCTGATAAGTACTGAGCGCCAAGAGATGATCGCTGAGGACTCCGTCGTTTTGGGTTGCGCCGATGCGGGCAAAAGCCCAATACCATTTGCAGAGTCCTTCGATGCAATCCTTATCGACGCTCCCTGCAGTGGCAGCGGGACCATTCGTCGAAACCCGGACATTCGACTGCTGTTAACCCCAGATACGTTGCAGCAGCTACCACTACAGCAGCACCGGCTGTTACAGAATTTATGGCAACACGTGAAGCCGGGGGGTAACCTTGTTTACGCGACATGCTCGGTTTTTGCAGAGGAAAACGATCAGGTGATTCATAGCTTTCTGGTCAAGAACAAGGACGCCCAAGTAGCTCCTCTTCGTTTAGATCTGGATCTGGGCAGCCCTACACAGTACGGCCTTCAGCTGTTACCTACCAATGCCCTGACTGATGGTTTTTACTATTGCGCCCTGAGCAAGATGCCTCATTTAGCTAGCGCGTCATGAAAATTCTTATCTTAGGGGCAGGGCAAGTGGGCGGCACCCTTGCCGAGAGTCTCGCCCAAGAGGCTTTCGACATCACCTTAGTTGACATCGACGGCGCGCGCCTGCAGGAACTTGGGATGCGCCTAGATATTCAAACCATCGAGGGATCAGCATCTCACCCAGACGTGTTGAGGCGCGCAGGCGCTGATGATGCCGATATGCTGATTGCCGTCACCTCCAGTGATGAAATCAACATGGTGGCTTGCCAGGTCTGCTACTCAATGTTTCGCACTCCGATGAAAATTGCGCGGATTAGATCCTCTGCCTACATGGAAAAAGAGGGGTTCTTTCACAAAAACCATATGCCCATAGATCGTCTGATCAACCCGGAAGCCGTCGTTACCTCGCAGATTCATGAACTTCTCAGCCACCCAGGTGCGCTCGATGTGGCAGATTTTGCCGATGGTCGCGTGCAGCTTGTAGCGATGCGAGCCGTAGACGGCGGTCCCCTAGTCGGTCACGCGCTGAGTTTTCTTCGCGAGGACATGCCCAATGCCGATACGCGCGTGGCCGCCATCTTCCGGCGCGGTCAGTCCATAGTCCCTCAGGGCAGCACGGTTATTGAAGCAAACGATGAAGTGTTCTTTATCGCGGCAAGAGAGCATATCAGCAAGGTCATGGCTGAATTGAGGCGCGCAGAACAACCCTACCGTCGCATCCTGATCGTCGGTGGCGGCAATATTGGCGCAAAACTCGCCTCTGAGATTGACCAAGAATATGACGTCAAGCTTGTTGAAGTGGACCACGACCGGGCGAAATGGCTGGCCGACCGACTCGACAAAACCGTCGTCATTCATGGCAACGCGACTGATCGAGAACTGCTTTTGGAAGAGAACATCGAGCAGTGCGATGCATTTTGTGCGCTGACCAATGATGATGAAGTTAATATCATGTCCTCACTGATGGCAAAGCGCTTAGGCGTTAGGCAGGTAATCACCCTGATCACCAAACCCGCCTATGTGGACTTGGTACAGGGTGGTGAAATTGACGTGGCGATATCACCCCAACAAGCCACCACGGGTTCGGTCTTATCCCATGTGCGTAAAGCCGACGTGGCTCGGGTACACAGTTTACGGCGCGGTGCTGCTGAGGCGATGGAGGCCATCGCCCACGGCGATATCAGTAGCTCACATGTAGTCGGAAGACGCATCAGCGAACTCAAACTGCCTTCGGGTGTCACCATCGGAGCGGTCGTGCGTGGGGAAGAAGTCCTGATCGCCCATGACGATGTGATCGTTGCCAGCGACGACCACGTGATTCTTTTTATGATCGATAAGAGTAAGGTCCGAGCGGTCGAGCGATTATTTCAAGTCAGCATGACCTTCATCTGACGTAAGCACGATGCATCTTTCGGTCATATTTCGCATAACCGGAATTCTACTCATGCTGTTCAGCGTGATGTTCCTGCCTCCGGTACTTATCGCTTTGCTTTTCGATGAAGCAATGCTCGCAACATTTGCCTTGGCTTTTTTACTCACCCTTGCTTGCGGTCTATTGATGTGGCTTCCAGTACGCGGTCATCGAGATCTTCGAGGCGGTGACGGCTTTTTGATCACAGCGTTGTTCTATATTGGTCTGGGCCTATTCGGCGCAATACCTTTTTTGCTCGCACCCGAATTAAACCTGTCATTTGTCGACGCAGTATTCGAGTCCATGTCCGGGCTCACCACCACTGGTGCAACGGTATTGGTCAATCTCGACGACATGCCTAGGTCGCTGCTGTTTTATCGTCAGCAGCTACAGTGGTTTGGCGGCATGGGCATTATCGTACTGGCCGTCGCTATTTTCCCGATGTTGGGCATCGGTGGCATGCAGCTCTATCGCACCGAATCTCCGGGACCCGGCAAGGACAATAAACTCACACCCCGCATCACAGAGACTGCCAAGGCGCTCTGGTACATTTACGTAAGCTTGACACTGGCGTGTGCCATTGCGTATTGGGTAGCGGGGATGAGCGCGTTCGACGCGATCTGTCACAGTTTTGCCACCGTAGCCATCGGCGGGTTTTCGACGCACGATGCCAGTATCGGGTTTTTCAACAGCCCAGCGATCGAGGCGGTGGCCTGTGTTTTTATGGTGCTTTCGGGCATCAACTTTGCTTTGCACTTTTTAGTTTGGCGGCGGCGTAATTTGTTGCTGTATTTCGCTGACTACGAGCTGCGCACCTATTTTGTTGTGCTGCTATTCGTGTCATTTGCGGTGGTGGGTATTTTACTCGGTGACGAGGGAAACACTTCCGCCCTCAGGCAGGGTACGTTTCAGGCGATCTCTTTTGTCACCACCACCGGTTTTGTCACCGAAAATGTCGCGCAATGGCCAGCATCTGCCTCAACGCTGCTGCTTCTAGCCGCGTTTGCCGGTGGTTGCGCTGGCTCTACCGCCGGAGGCATAAAGTTGGTCCGTGTCCTCATGGTCTACTTACAGGGTATGCGCGAAGTACGTCGGCTGATTCACCCCAATGGGGTCTTCCCCATAAAATTGGGTAAAACCCCAGTGTCCGATCGACTTATTGAATCCGTATGGAGTTTTTTCAGCGTATACGTTCTGCTTTTTGCTCTCTCGGTGGTTTTAATCATGCTCACCAGTGAGCTTGATTTCATCACGGCTTTCTCTGCAGTCGGTGCGACTTTGAACAATCTCGGCCCAGGGCTCGGAGATGTTGCGAGCAACTACGCAGGGCTGGATGCTGACGTAAAGTGGGTGCTGATGTTCAACATGATGCTCGGCCGACTCGAGATCTTTACGCTACTGGTATTGTTAACCCCGGCCTATTGGCGACGGTAAAGATCGGGAGCATCGGCCTCAACCCTGCGAAAGCGCTTGTAGGCCCACTGGTACTGAGCAATGTCACGTCGAACGATGGTTTCTATGCCTGCGTTAAGGGCGGCAGCGTGTTCACTACCATCGTCGCTAAACAGCGCATTGGGGGGTTGTTCAAACCTGAGACGATAGCGTATACCCGCGCCAGTCAACTCGCGCCAAGCTGCGGCCATCACTACTCTTGGCCTACCCACTTGCATTAGGCGCTTACCGAGCAGCATGGTTCGAGCTGGCTGACCAAAAAACGGCGCGACGACAGAATTTTTTTCTTGCGGCACCTGATCTGGCAGCACGACCACCACGTCGCCAGACTTTAAACCTCGCATTAATCCACGCAGTCCAGCCCCAGTGGTCGGATGCATGGTAGCACCCTGCCGTTCGCGGGTTTTGGTCATACTGTCCTCTAAAGCAGACATATTGGGCGGATCATAAAGCGCGGAAATTTCATACTGGTCACCCAAGTAAACGCTCAGAAATTCCCAGCACCCGAAGTGGGGCATGAACAGCACAACACCATCTCCCTGCTGCCAGGCTTTCTGCAGCAGGGTGGCGCCCTCAACGGCGACTATTTTTTCTAACAGTTTGTTTATACCGTGGTGTTGCAGGTAGGCAAACTCGAAAACTAGGAGGCATGAGTGGGTAAGCGAGCGATGCAACAGCAGGTTGCGCTCGGCATCATCCAATTCAGGCAAACAATGAGCAAGGTTGATTTCACTCACTCGGGCGATGTCTGCCTTAAGCCAAATGAGCAGTGACGCCACCCTTTCAGACAGAGCGATGGCTGCGGTATCCGGTACCCAGGCCAGGGCACGAAAAAGCAGTGAAACAAGTAATTTCACCGAGCGCTCAATGCCTCATTTACCAGTTTTTCGCAATGTTCGAAACGCCAGCAAGAAGGGTGGTGATCGTTCACCATGCCAGCGCTCTGCATAAAGGCGTAACAAATGGTCGGACCGACAAATCGGAATCCGGCCTTTTTGAGCGCCTTTGACATATTCTGCGACTCGGGCGTCTCGGCAGGCACCTGAGTGTGCTGATAGGTTCCCGCCGGTGCGGCGAACGACCATAACCAGGAGGAGAAGTCTTCGATGGTTAGAGCCAGCTGCGCGTTCGATACCAGGGCTTCAAGCTTACCTCGGTGTCTAATTAAGCCTGGGTCGCCAAGCCATGTTTCAAGATGAGCTGCCGACGCTTCGGCCAATTTCTTAAGATCAAAATCCCAAAAAACATGATCCATATGCTCACGTTTGTTGAGAACAGTAATCCAGGCCAAGCCTGCCTGCTGGCCTTCTAACATCAGCAATCGAAAGAGTGCGGCCTTATCTTTTAGCGGCACCCCCCATTCCGAGTCGTGGTAATGGCGATACAAATCACTACCTTCACACCAAGAACAGCGCTTGCGCGTAACCAGGGAGGTCATTGAAAGTGGTTAAGACTAAACGTCTAGGTTTACCACTGATAGGGCGTTTTGCTCAATAAACTCACGCCTTGGCTCCACATGATCGCCCATCAAGGTGGTGAACATTTGATCGGCGCCAATTGCATCGTCGATGGACACCCGCAGCATGCGCCGCACTGACTTGTCCATGGTCGTTTCCCATAGCTGCTCTGGGTTCATTTCACCAAGCCCCTTATACCGCTGCAGATCGATGCCCCGCCTCGCTTCTTTTTGTAGCCAATCAAACGCTTCTGCAAAGTGCTCAACGTCAAGGCGGCGTTCACCGCGCTGAACGTACGCGCCAGACTCCAAAAGATCCTGCACCCGATCGATCATGGCGGCGATGCCTTTGTACTCGCGCCCACTCAGGAACGTTAGTGGTAACGAAATTTCACGAGCAACCCCTTTTAGTAAGAGCGTTATTTTAGGTACGAAGACATTGGTTTCCGTATCGAGGGTTACCTCGACTTTTGGATTCGCGTCCGGGCTCTGACGAAGCAGATCAACGAGCGATTGCGCCCACTGTTGCATCGCGGCTTCGTCCGACATTCGTTCTGGTGTGAGTTTATCGAGTCTCACCAACGCCATAACAAGCTCCTCGGGATATTTACGCTGGGACTCGGCCAAGGTCTGCAGCAGAGCCTGATAGGCAACAACCAGCGCCTCGAGGGGTTCTCCCTGAATCGGTGGGGCTTCAGGGTTAACGAAAAGTTTGGCGTCTTGCAGGGACATATCAACGAAATAGGCGTTGAGCTCCTCGTCGTCTTTTACGTAGCGTTCCTGTCGATTCTTTTTGACTTTGTACAGCGGCGGCTGCGCGATATAAATATGCCCGCGCTCAAACAATTCCGGCATTTGACGGAAAAAGAAGGTAAGCAACAAGGTCCTGATATGGGATCCATCCACATCTGCGTCCGTCATGATGACAATGTTGTGGTAGCGAAGCTTGTCAGGGTCGAATTCATCCTTGCCAATACCGCAACCCAGAGCGGTCACCAAGGTTCCAATCTCTTGGGAAGAGAGCATTTTGTCAAACCGCGCTTTTTCCACGTTCAGAATCTTGCCCTTTAACGGCAATATGGCTTGGGTGCGCCGATCACGGCCCTGTTTTGCAGAACCACCTGCTGAATCACCCTCAACCAGAAAGATCTCAGACAGAGCAGGGTCTTTTTCCTGACAATCTGCGAGTTTGCCAGGTAGCCCCGCAATGTCCAAGGCGCCCTTGCGCCTCGTCATATCGCGTGCTTTACGAGCCGCCTCCCGTGCCCGAGCCGCATCTATCATCTTACCCACTACCGCCTTAGCGTCTTGCGGATGTTCGGCTAAGTATTCGGAGAAAAATTTGCTAAGCTCTTGTTCTACCGCAGTTTTTACCTCGCTGGAGACCAACTTATCCTTCGTTTGAGAAGAAAATTTTGGGTCAGGTACTTTCACTGAAACCACCGCGGTAATGCCCTCTCGCGCATCATCACCCGTGGTGCTAACTTGAGCCTTCTTTAGCATGTTCTCATTTTCGATATAGGTATTTAGGGTGCGCGTCAGCGCGCCACGAAACCCTGCTAGGTGTGTACCGCCATCTCCTTGGGGGATATTGTTTGTGTAGCAATAGACCTGTTCCTGAAACGTGTCGTTCCACTGCATTGCCACCTCCACACCAATGCCATCTTCGCGCTCGGTGTTAAAGTGAAAGACCTCATTCAATGGCTGCTTGTTCTGATTTAGAAACTCCACAAAGGCCCGAAGGCCACCTTCGTAGTAAAAAGTATCCTCTTTACCTGTACGCTCTTCAGTAAGCACGATCGAGACACCTGAGTTTAAGAAGGCCAGTTCTCTCAAGCGCTTTGCAAGCAGCTCGTACTGAAACTTAATGTTGTGGAATGTCTCTGGAGAGGGTCGGAAATAGCATTCTGTACCGCGCTCCTGGGTTTCACCTGTCTCAGCCAGCGGCGCCATGGGAACCCCGTGCTGATAAGTTTGTTGATAAACTTTGTTGTTTCGTCGCACGGTGAGGCGAAGTTCGTCGGACAACGCATTGACCACTGAAACGCCTACACCATGCAGGCCGCCAGACACCTTATAACTGTTATCGTCAAATTTACCCCCGGCGTGCAGTGTTGTCATAATGACCTCGGCGGCACTGACTTTTTCTTCTGGGTGCATATCGACTGGGATGCCGCGACCATTGTCTCGCACGGTAATTGCTTCTTCGGGGTGCATCGTGACGTAGACCGTATCACAGTGGCCTGCAAGCGCCTCATCGATGGAATTATCAACGAGTTCTTGCACCATATGGTGCAAACCTGTTCCATCTTCAGTATCACCGATATACATCCCTGGGCGCTTTCGAACAGCGTCCAAGCCTTTCAGAACTTTGATGCTATCTGAGTTGTAGCTGTTTTCTTCAGGCATTTGGCCCCCGGTCTGATGAGTTTCCGCTAGGCGTTTAATTTATCACAGAACAGCTATGAATAGCGGCTTATGGTGCCTTGTTCCACGTGGAACACCCGAGCTCGAGGAGCCAAGGCATGTCCCACGAGATGCTTGGGCTCGTCAGTGGTTGTAGCTATTACTTGGCAACCAATTCGCTCAAGCTCTTGGAAGAACCGTTCTCTGTAAACCTTATCCAGTTCAGCACCGAAATCGTCGAGTAACAAAATTGGCAAGATGTCGGATCGATGCCTTAGCTCAGCACAATAAGCCAAGGTTATGGCGCTGGCGATTAATTTGGCCTGACCTCGGGAGACGATATTTTTGGCTTTCGCACCGTTTACAAGAATATCAATATCGTTCCGATGCGGCCCCGCGTTAGTGATGCCCTGGCGACAATCGCGATCAAAAGCATCTGCCATCTGGGCTGCTAAAGTCGTCTCGTCCACGGCAACATTGGCGCCTTGATAGGCGAGTTTCACGTCGAACTCGGCGGTCAAGCCCTCAATAACGTTATAAATTCGCTCGTTTAGCGAAGCAACGAAGTGTCGTCGCCTTATGTTGATTTGCGCGCCGTTTCGGGCGATATCCGCGGCCCACGGGTCCTGTTTAAAACTTAAGCCCTGGGCGCTCCTCAACCACGCTGACCGTTGGATCAGTGATTTACGATATCGCCTCGTGAGATCCAGATACTGATGTTCCACGTGGAACAAACCCCAATCCACGAACTCCCGGCGTATTGAAGGACCGTCTAACACAAGATCAGCGATGCCAGGCAAAAGTGTCTGCAGAGGCATCAACTCGGCGAAGCGTGACTGTTTGAGCGCGGCTTCACCATCGATTCTGGCCCTGGATTCCCCGTTCCTCGATTTCCCACGAGCTAAGCGATGCACCAGCTGGGCTGACTCTACTTCGCCTCTAACAATGAGCTCAAGCGCGCTGTGTCTTATCAGCTGTTTTGAATGCGTTGTGCGGAAAGAGCGCCCACGAGCCAGAAGGAACACGGCCTCTAGAATGGCTGTTTTACCTGCGCCATTCTTTCCAACTAGTAAATTTATTCCCGGAGAAAGGTCAATATCAGCAAGGGTAATATTTCGAAAGTCGCGGGCTTCTAGGTGGTTGAGTTGCAAGGATGTGCCCGATTAGAGCCTCATTGGCATGACCACGTAGACGGCGTTGTTGTCATCTACCGCCTCCAGTAACGCCGAGCTATTCGCATCGCTTACACTCATCTGCACTTGATCGCTCTCAATCACAGATAACACGTCCAGCAGATAACTCACATTAAAACCAATCTCCAGCTGGTCGCCACTGAATTGAACCGGCACGGTCTCTTCAGCCTCTTCTTGCTCCGGATTATTTGCCTGAATCATCAACGAATCCGGGCTTATCGCTAGACGCACTCCGCGGTATTTTTCATTAGATAGGATCGAGGCACGCTGAAACCCTTGTTTGAGCGTATTGCGATCACCACTAAGCACTCGAGAGGCATCCTTGGGCACGACTTTTTCGTAATCCGGAAACTGGCCGTCGACTAATTTGGTGGTCAGCGTTACACCGCCCTTGGTCACCTTGAGATGGTTACTACCCAACTGCAGAGAGAGCGTTTCATCTTCTTCATCTAATAGTCTCGCCATTTCCACCACCGCCTTGCGCGGCACGATCACTTGCTTGGTTACGCCGCTATCTGCGTTGGTTTCGCAAGCCTGACTCGCCATAGCTAAACGGTGACCGTCCGTAGCCACAGCTTTCAATATGCCGTCCCCTACTTCGAGCAACATGCCGTTCAAGAAGACACGAACATCTTGCTGAGCCATGGCAAAACTGACTTGATCGATTAGCTTACCAAGTTGATGTTGCCCGAGTTTAACAACCACGTCGGAGTCGCCACTCTCCACTTTCGGAAAGTCTGCCGCCGGCAGCGTCGCCAATGTAAAACGACTGCGACCACTTCGAATCGTAGCCCGCTCGCCCTCTACGACCACAGAAACATCGGCGCCATCGGGTAGTGCCCGCCAAATATCCGCTAGCTTTCTTGCGGGAATTGTTACCTCACCTGGCTGCTCGACCGGCACCTCGCAACGCGCGATCATCTCAACCTCAAGATCCGTGCCCGTCAGCGATAGGCCATGAGAATCTGCTTGAATCAGCAAATTCGCCAGAACAGGAAGGGTCTGGCGTCGTTCAACGACACCGGTCACCAGTTGAAGTGGCTTTAGTAATGCCTCTCTAGGAATCGTAAACTTCATTTAGCATTGCCCTTTTTCCGGGTGTTTGTCTTGCATTGCGCAGACGGAACGTTAGCCGCTCAGTAGCCGAGACAGATTTCTATAATCTTCTGATATGTCTGCGCTGGATGCTCTCAATTCTGCGACTTTTCGGCAGGCGTGCAAGACTGTTGTGTGATCTCTACCACCAAAGGCATCGCCAATTTCCGGGAGCGAATGATTCGTTAACTCTTTGGCCATTGCCATCGCCAGTTGACGTGGCCTGGCGATGGTTCGGCTTCGGCGCTTAGACAACAGGTCACTGACTTTGATGTTGTAATACTCAGCAGTGGTCTTTTGTATGTTATCTATTGATATTTGGCGATCCTGGATTGCAAACAAATCTCTTAAGGCGCGCTTTACTTGGTCGATAGTGATTCGGCTACCGGTGAATCGAGCGTTTGCGATAACGCGTCGCAAGGCTCCTTCTAACTCTCGTACATTGGATCGCACACGTTCTGCAATGAAGAAGGCTACCTCTTGGTCTAAGGGAACAGCTTCCGCTTCCGCCTTTTTCATTAAGATCGCTACCCGCGTTTCCAGCTCTGGCGCCTCGACCTCTACCGTTAAGCCCCACACGAACCGCGACTTGAGTCGGTCTTCAAGGCCATCGATTTCGCGTGGGTATTTGTCGCTGGTAAGAATCATTTGTTGGCCGCGCTCTAACAGCGAGTTAAACAAATGAAAGAACTCCTCTTGAGACCTCAGTTTCTTAGCAAAAAACTGAATGTCGTCTATCAACAATGCATCTACAGATCGATAGAACTGCATAAACTGTTGCATCGTGCCAGTTTGCAGAGCCTTAACCATATCCTGAACAAACCTTTGAGAGTGCAGATACATCACCCTAGCGTTCGGTTTTCTGTGCAAAATTTCGTTGCCAACAGCTTGCATGAGATGAGTCTTGCCCAAGCCAACACCGCCGTACATTAGTAGTGGGTTGTAACTTTGGCCGGCGTTATCCGCAACTTGGGAGGCCGCCGCCTTTGCGAGTTCGTTGGATTTACCCTCAACGAACGAAGCGAAAGTAAAGTCTCGATTCAAATTATGAGTTGGTGTGCTAGAGCCCTCTCCGCCATGAGGGCGTTTGGCATCAACCTGACCATAGCCAAGGTCGGTGGGCCGCTTAGCGCTCGCGCGCAATGGTTTTGCTTCTCGCATACCGCCGACACTCAGCAGCACATCACCCTTTTCGCTGTTATTTTCGAAATACTCTTTGATTCTTGTTAAAAACGTCGAGCGAACCTTTTCCTCGACGTAAATGTTGGGCGCGAGCAGCGTAAGACCGCCCTTACTAAAATCCGCCTGCAGAGGACGCAAATAGGTTTCAAACTGATCACCGTTAATCTCGTTTTCCAATTGCCCAAGGCACTTTTGCCAAATCGCTTCGTTCACTAATTCATGCCTCATGCCAGCACTGTAGGGTGCTGCTTTTCTATCCTTCGGCGAGAAAAACTTTTGAGCGACACATTGAATCTGCCCCGCCCGTATTTCTGTCTTCGCCGCAACTCTTTTTAACTTCTAAATTCCTTTTTGGAGCTTGATGTCTCTCTTTTTTCTTTTTTGGCGGCTATTTGTTTCGCCTACTGCTCTTCGCTTTTCGCCTGTCGCGCTCTGATGCCGCCTTTTCTGTCAGCCTCTTCGCCTCTAGAGCCTATCTAGGGATCCGTGTACAGGCCAGACATTTGACAAGTCCATGAGCGGTCTCTGCCCTTTTCAATCCGCTTGTATCTCTGTTTATTCAACCGCCCTGCGATCTTTAAACCGTCACAACAAGGTCTTAGCTCAAGCAATCGATTAGCGTCCCTGTCGATGACACCCGATGCCGTGACGACAGATGAATTCTATGCCGAGCGTTCGTCATGACGCCATGCAATGCCTGAGAAATTCCATATTAATTTTACTATGCGCGAAAAATCAGTAAGTTAGCGACTGCAGATCACCTATTTTTCAGTCCAAGTACGTATCCTCGATGTGCGCAATTGACTGCAAAACCTGTGGATAACTTCATAGACATAAGTTCTCCCCAACCAAATGTCTACAGATCCACTTGCTGTACACAGTCTCAGATCGACATCTATCGCCTGCAGCAAATACGTCTACCGCACTTACGCACAATGAACACCCTCCCCAACAAGCAACAATAGTTTTTATATATAAATCTCTTTATTTGACAGCCCTTAGAACTGTTCATAGAATCCCGCGCCCGTCACAAAGCCGTGGCGCGCGTGAAGGGTCTCTAGACTTAAAAGCCGAGAGGGGATCTTTCGCTAACGGTATCTAGCATTATGTGCCCAGAGCAAGGTTAGGGCGTAGTGTCAGAGCCACAATTCTGGTTAATTCGAATCCGCAAGATAAGAGTGTCGTCATGAAAAGAACGTTCCAACCAAGCAACTTGAAGCGCAAGCGTACGCATGGGTTTCGGTCTCGCATGGCGACAAAGGCTGGCCGCAAAGTGCTCAACGCTAGGCGAGCAAAAGGCCGTAAACGACTAACGGTCTAGCCGGCAGTTTGCCAGCAACCTTCCCCCGCGCTGCACGTCTGCTTAGTGCAGGTCAATACACAGATGTTTTTAAGCGTGGCTGGTCTTTGCACCATCGAGGTTTCGTTCGCGTTAGAATCCTGGAAAACGGTGGTAACACCGCTAGAATAGGAGTTATTGTTCCTAAGAAAGGGAACAGGTTAGCCGTGCGCCGCAACCGTATTAAACGCCTGGTTCGCGATCATTTCAGGCTAGTCAGAACGCATCTTAAATCCGTAGATATCATAGTCCATGTCACCGGGGCGGTAACGGACAAAGACCTCATGCGCGCATTGGTTCAGAGCATGGAGACGCTGATAGAGGAGCAACCATGCTGACAAGAAGTTCAACCAACGCATCGGCCCCGAAATCTCAGAGCAGTAGTATCTCTCATTTAACAGGATTAAAAATTCTTGCAGGGTTGGCAACGAGCGGATTGCTGATGCTGATTAGGGTATATCAGGTGGCAATCAGCCCTTTCACAAGACCCAGATGTAGATTTCAGCCCACCTGCTCGGAATACGCGAGACAAGCACTTGTTGTACACGGTTTTTTGAGAGGATCATTGCTCGCGATCAAGCGCCTGGCTCGTTGTCATCCATTTACTGATGGTGGCGTTGATTTGGTGCCGCGATGTTGTAATCACAACCCCAAAATAACCGAAAAATCACTGTAAAAGGGATTAATTAGATGTTGCCTCCAGAAATCCAACGGATTGTCCTTCTGATTGGCTTAGCCGCAGTGGGTTACCTACTCATTTTGGCATGGACAGAGGATATGGAGGCTGCAAAAGCCCCAATGGTTTACAGCGACTCGCCAGTGCTATCGCAACAGCCCCTCGCTCCGCAGTCTGAAAAACCAGTCGAAGATGAATTTGCGCCAATCGATTCGGATATTGCACCTCTAGCGCAAGCGCCAGTCACGCAACCAGCGATAGGTAAGGGAAGGCTGGTCAAAGTAGAAACACCTGTAATAGAGGTGTGGATCGACTTATTGGGTGGCGATATTGCGCGTGTCCAGTTACCTACCTACCCCATTTCCCTAGAGCAGCCGGATACTCCCTTTTTGCTCATGGACAGAAGTGCGAGCCGAACCTATATCGCCCAAAGCGCACTCATTGGCTCGGATGGCATTGATAAAACCGGAGCCCGACCGCTTTACGAGGCGGAATCTGACAGCCTTACGCTCACTGAGGGTGGCGAGCTTGTGCTTACAACGACGCTTGATGATGCGCAGGTATCGAAAATCTTCACCTTTGAGCCGAACAGTCACTTAATCAATATTCGCTATGAGGTCGTCAACTTAGGAACACGGTCGAAGACCATGAGGTTGCTGACCCAGATCAAACGAGACCGATTGCCACCACCAACCGATGAAACGGTACCGTTGGCTCCTTCACCTTACTTAGGTGGTGCGCTTACCACGCCGGATAATAATTACAAGAAAGTCGATTTCGACGATCTCGATGAAGAGAATTTCCAGGCCACAGCTATCGGTGGCTGGATGGCTTTTTTACAACATTACTTTTTAACAGCATGGGTGGCGCCGTCTGATCAAGCGACTAACTATCTTGCTCGCAAGACATCGGACGGATTCTATTTGTTTGGTTTTACCGGTCAAAATCAATCTATCCAGCCAGGCGCCACGGGAATCTGGCGGGCCGACTTCTACGCTGGCCCCAAAGACCAGGTTGTACTAGAAACTATTGCCCCCTATTTGAACCTAACAGTTGATTACGGCTTCCTTTGGTGGATCGCTATACCACTCTTTAAGGCGCTTACCTTCTTCCACGACATGGTTGGCAACTGGGGCGTGGCGATCATTTTGTTAACATTATTGGTTAAGGGTTTGCTCGCCGGTTTTTCTGCCAAGGGTTATCGCTCAATGGCTAATATGAGGCGGGTCGCACCGGCTATGAAGCGCTTGCAGGAACGCTACGCCAATGATCGAGAGAAATTATCCAAGGAGATGATGGCACTCTATCAAAAGGAAGGCGCTAATCCCTTGGGTAGCTGTTTACCCATGCTATTACCGATGCCGGTCTTTTTAGCCTTGTACTGGGTTTTGCTGGAGTCCGTGGAGCTTCGGCAAGCGCCGTTTATTTTCTGGATCAATGATTTGGCGTCCATGGATCCCTACTTTATCTTGCCATTGCTGATGGGTGCGAGTACCTATCTTATGCAGGCACTGAATCCTCAGGTGGGTGATCCCATGCAGGTCCGCATCATGAAGCTGATGCCGATCATGTTCACGGTATTGTTTTTGTTTTTCCCCGCGGGCCTTGTCTTGTACTGGCTTATTAACAACCTGCTTTCCCTGGCTCAGCAAACCTATGTCTATCGGCAAGTAGATCGCGAGCAGGCAGCGAAGTCGAAGTAGGTGAAAATCCGGTGACTGCCACCGATACAGATCTGATATGCGCGATCGCGACTCCGCCAGGAGAAGGAGGGATAGGGGTCATTCGCCTGTCAGGTCCTTCCGCGAAACGTGTTGCCCAGTCTCTAATCTCTGTGGAAATGAAACCGCGACGCGCCCATTACTGTCAATTCACCGCTGAAGAAGAAGTGTTAGACGACGGTCTAGTGCTTTGGTTTCCAGCGCCGCATTCATTTACGGGCGAAGACGTGGTCGAGCTGCAAGGGCATGGTGGCCCAGTCGTGCAAAATGAGATCATTCAGGTGCTTTGCCGTCACGGTGCTCGCTTGGCGCGTCCGGGGGAATTTAGCGAGCGGGCCTTTTTAAACGGCAAGATAGACCTCGTGCAGGCTGAGGCCATAGCGGACTTAATAAGCGCGAAATCAAGGGCTGCAGCGAAGGCGGCAATGTCCTCGTTTCAAGGCGTTTTTTCAGCGCAAGTGACGGCTCTGGAGGATCAGTTGCTTGGTTTGCGGGTGGCGATTGAGGCGGCCATCGATTTCCCTGACGAAGATATCGAGATACTGGAGCAAGCCAGAGTAGGCGATACCCTGGATGTGCTTATAACGTCGACAAGTGCGCTATTAGTGCAAGCGGAGCAGGGTCGTAAACTTGCGCAAGGGATCACGGTCGCATTGGTGGGCAAACCCAATGTAGGCAAGTCAAGCATCCTTAACATGTTGGCGGGGGAAGACGCAGCGATCGTCACGGATGTGCCGGGCACGACCAGGGATCTATTGAAGGTTGATATCAGCGTTGATGGGATGCCTCTCCAGCTGGTCGATACCGCTGGACTTCGAGAAACCCAAGACACAGTAGAGATGATCGGTGTGCAGCGGGCGCGAGAACAAATGCAGCGCGCGGACCACGTTATATTGGTTGTCACTGCAGCAGATGTTGTCGCAAACGAAGCTGGTTTTTTGGCCAACGAAGACTTTGAAGCGCTGCTTCAGAGGCTTGCCCTTGAAGCAGTCCCGGAGCTTGGTGAGGTCTCAGCGGTCAACATCCACCTGCTTGTTAACAAGGTAGATCTTATCGATTCAAAGCTGCGAGGTTCGCATCCGTGGCCTGCGACCTATGTGTCTGCGAAGACTGGCGAGGGGTTAGCAGCATTAACAAAAAAGCTGGTGCAGCTTGGTTCCGGCGGTATTGAAGACACGGTATTCACGGCAAGACTCAGGCATGTACATGCTCTTGAGAAAACTCGAGAGCTGCTTGTGCAGGCCAAGCGAGGTATCAGTAGCGGAATCGGCGCGGAGCTGGTTGCAGAAGATTGCCGGATGGCTCACCAGGTCCTGGGTCAAATCGTAGGAACGGTCTCCCCGGATGATCTGCTTGGAGAAATATTCTCGAGCTTTTGCATTGGTAAATAATCACATAGGCGACAAGCGCCGGGTTTACCAGCCACTTGGCTATGCTTTGTGCTTTTTTCCCTTCTCATCGCTCTTCATCTCTCTATACTACCGCGCCCGAATAAACTCCGGATGCAACCATGGATTTTCCTGAGCGATTCGATGTCATTGTGATTGGCGGCGGCCACGCTGGTACAGAAGCGGCGGCGGCGGCGGCTCGCATGGGCGCGAAGACACTGTTGCTCACTCAGAATATCGAAACCATCGGTCAAATGTCCTGCAATCCAGCAATTGGAGGTATCGGTAAAAGCCACCTAGTGGCAGAGATCGATGCAATGGATGGCATCATGGGTCGAGCAACAGACCTCGCGGGCATCCACTTTCGCGTGCTCAATGCCAGCAAGGGCCCCGCAGTGCGAGCTACTCGCGCCCAAGCCGATCGGGCGCTATACAAAAACGCCGTTCGAGACATTCTGGAACATCAACCGAATTTGTCGTTGTTCCAACAATCGGTGGTGGATTTGCATGTCGAGGGTGACACCGTTGTTGGCTGCAAGACAGAGATGGGGCTCAACTTCTACGCCACCAGCGTGGTTTTGACCACAGGCACATTCCTAGGTGGCAAAATACACATAGGCCATGACCAGCATGCTGGCGGCCGTGCGGGAGACGCCCCGGCAAATGCTCTAGCAGAACGATTGAGAGCACTGCCGTTTAGGGTGGGTAGGCTGAAAACCGGTACGCCGCCGCGTATCGACGGACGAAGCGTTAATTTTAACGAGTTAGAGTTCCAACCTGGTGACGATCCTAGACCAGTGATGTCACAGCTAGGGAGGCGCGACATGCACCCCCGGCAGGTTCATTGCCACATCACCTATACCAATGAGGCCACGCATCAACTGATTCGAGACAATTTATCCCTAAGCGCGATGTACAGCGGCAATATCGAAGGGGTGGGGCCAAGGTATTGCCCGAGTATTGAAGACAAGGTGGTTCGTTTTGCCGATAAGCCTAGCCATCAAATATTTATCGAACCAGAAGGACTCAATACCACTGAGCTTTATCCCAACGGCATTTCAACCAGCCTTCCTTTTTCGGTTCAGCTGCAATTTGTCCGTTCCATGGTTGGATTTGAGCAGGCCCATATTTCGCGTCCAGGATATGCAATCGAATATGACTATTTTGACCCGAGAGATTTACAGCACACCTTAGAGACCAAGGCGCTGCAGGGTCTGTTTTTCGCTGGCCAGATAAATGGCACGACGGGGTACGAAGAGGCTGGCGCCCAGGGTTTGCTCGCGGGTATCAACGCAGCCTGCAAAGCAAAGGGTGTCACGCCATGGGAACCTAGACGGGACGAGGCGTATATCGGGGTCATGATTGATGACCTAATTCACCTCGGCACCACAGAACCCTATCGTATGTTCACCAGCCGGGCGGAGTTTCGATTACGGTTGCGACAAGATAACGCTGATCAGCGACTCATGCCTAAAGGTCTGGCGCTTGGAGTCATAGGTGCTGAGCGTCAGGCGCACTACAGCGCCAAAATGCGGGCCTTGGAAACGACTTCGAAGGAAATGGGCGCGACTCAAATATTTCCTGACAGCGACATGGCGAAGACGCTTGGGCTGTCGCTGCGCCGAGAGGTGACGGTTAAAGAGTGTCTTAAGCGACCAGAAATCACCGCCGCAGACATCGCAAGCGTACTGGGTATAAGCAATGATGAAGACATGGCCTATAAAGCCCTAGCCCAACTGGAAATAGAGACCAAGTATGCGGGTTACATTAAGCGGCAGGAGGACGAGATCGAAAAAATCCGTCGGCATGAATCGATGCAGATCCCTGGGAGTTTGGACTTCTTGAACATCGATGGTTTGTCTAACGAACTTCGTCAAAAGCTCGATCATCACCGACCAGATTCCTTAGCGCGAGCCGCGAGAATTCCTGGCATGACACCGGCGGCGCTATCGATTTTGCTGGTACACGCAAAAGCAAAAAACGCGGCAGTCGCTTCCTGAACGTTCGCGCCGATAGACTGAGTGAAGACGCCTGTGCCTTGGGGGTCAGCTTAAATAGTTCCCAGGCGTGTCAGCTTGTGGCCTATGGTGTGCTTATCGAAAAGTGGAATAGATCCATTAATTTGGTATCACGCGTAGACATCGCGCGATTAGATAAGCGGCATCTAACAGACAGTCTGGCGGCGTCCCCCTATTTAACGGGAGAAACCGTTCTCGATGTGGGTACGGGTCCCGGCCTACCCGGCATACCCTTGGCGATTGCTCGGCCAACCTTGATGTTCACACTCTGGGAGCGCATGAGTCGTCGAGTGCGTTTTTTGCAGTTGGTTTGCCGAGAACTGGGGCTCAACAATGTTGAGGTAGTCGAATGCGACCTAGATAAGACAGCCCACCTAAAACTCCATAAGTTTGATCATATAGTCGCGCGTGCCGTAGCACCGGTGGAGCAATTGTGGCCTTCACTCCAGGACCACCTAACCAAGAATGGCTCGTTGATTGTCTATAGTCATACCTCAACTCAAGAGCAGGACGACGCCACCGATTTTTCGAATGATCTGCAGTCGTCGGTTGCCGAGCGACAGCGCAGGACTCCCACGTTACAGCAGCGTCAAGGACTACAGGCAAAACAGATTACCTACGCCGTGCCAGGGTTGGACGCAAAACACCACCTCCAGTTGGTGTCTAATTCAGCGACAGACGGTTAACCTGTGCGCTCGATTTTCTTGAGCATTCGGTAGGTTTGTGCACAAAATCATAGCAGTAGCAAATCAGAAAGGTGGTGTTGGCAAGACAACGACCAGCGTAAACCTTAGCGCGGCCTTGGCCGGTCTGGGGCCCAGCGTTCTGCTGATCGATTTAGACCCTCAAGGCAACGCCACCATGGGCAGCGGTGTTGATAAATATGGATTGAATCCAAGCATCTACGAATGGCTGATGGGTGAGGTGGGTCTGGATGAGGTCCGTCGAAGTACTGTTGCCGGCTACGACCTGCTGCCCGCAAATATTGATTTAACTGCCGCAGAAGTTGGACTCATGCAACGGGAGCGTCGGGAGTTTGTTATCGCGGAAGCACTCAGCCAGCAGCCGTTGCGGTATGACTACATCATTATCGACTGCCCACCGTCACTGAACATACTCACCGTCAATGCGCTGGTCGCGTCCACCGGTGTGTTGGTGCCCATGCAGTGTGAATACTATGCCTTGGAAGGTTTGTCTGCCTTGCTCGATACCGTTGAAGGTATTCGGGTCAATGCAAACCCAAAGCTACAGATCGAAGGTCTGCTAAGAACCATGTACGATGCGCGTAACAGCCTCAGTCGTGACGTGTCCCGCCAATTGATTCAGTATTTCGGCGACAAAGTGTATCGAACAGTGGTGCCGCGCAACGTCCGTTTGGCGGAGGCTCCGAGTCACGGATTACCAGTAACAATGTACGACCGAGGCTCCCGAGGCTCTCTTGCCTATCAAGCGTTGGCAAGCGAGATGCGCAAAAGACACGCGGTCACTGTCCAATGAAAATATACGAAACAGCGCAAGACGTACTGACGAGAACAACCCAATTCAGGGTTAGGGGTTAGAAAAATGAGCAAATCCCGACTCGGTAAAGGCCTTGATGCGCTGCTTTCTACAACGATACAAACGCCTCGGCAAAACCAAAACCCTGAATCTGCCGCGGAACAAAGACGACAGTCCCCTACCCCTGCTTCAGGGCTGTTAGAGGTTGCAGTCGCTGAGATCACTCCCAGCCCTTATCAGCCACGGCGGAATTTTGATGAAGCAGCGCTAGCAGAACTTGCTGCATCGATTGCTGCGCAAGGTGTATTGCAGCCCTTAGTGGTGCGTAACAAGGCGCAAGGGGGCTATGAGCTGATTGCCGGCGAGCGCCGGTGGAGAGCCGCCCAGCAAGCCGGGCTGCAAATGGTTCCCGTAGTCCTCAAGCAGGTATCCGATCAAGAGGCGTCCACCATTGCGCTGGTCGAGAATATTCAGCGCGAGGATTTGGGCGCTATGGAACAGGCTTCGGGGCTAGAGCGCCTGCGCAGCGAGTTCGACCTGACCCAGCAAGAGCTAGCGGATGTGGTGGGCAAATCTCGGGTCGCTGTCGCGAACAGCCTGCGGTTGTTGAAACTTGGGTCAACGGCGCGCGGGCTATTAGAGCGTGGATCCATAGACGTTGGTCACGCCAAGGCGATACTCGCCCTATCGGGGCCTGAGCAGGATAGCGCAGCGCAGCGTATTTACGATGCAGGATTGTCTGTTCGGGAGGCAGAAAAGATGGTTCGCACGCTTTTGGACGGAGCAAAATCGCCCGCAAAAGAACAAAGGCCAACGGATCCAGATGTTCAGGTACTGCAACGCAGGCTTATGGATCACCTCGGGGCCAGCGTGCAAATTCGGCAGCGCCGCAACGGTGCCGGCGAGTTGGTGGTCAAATACACCAGCCTCGAAGAGCTAGATGGCGTGCTGCGTCGAGTCAAATTGCCGGAATGATATTTCCCGCCAAGGCAATTGAATGGCGTTGAGCCGGTCTCTATACTACGCGCCGCCGATAGGGTCTGTTTGAATCGTCCCTGGCCTCAAGAGGCTTGGAGAGTCGTCAAACAGCAAGTGGCGTTTGGCGCAGGAATGATTGCGCTGTCGGCAGTTTTAAGTGGCAGTCATGCCTCCTACAGCACGCTGGCGGGGCTTTTCTGCGTCGTCGTCCCAAGCGCCTACTATGCTTGGGTAAGCCAGAGAACGATGATCGGCCCGCGCATCGTCGCGCAAGGGGTATTAAAAATAATGGGGACAGGAGTTTTGATGGCACTGTTCCTTGGGCTTGGCGAAGTGCAGGCGCTCTGGTTTTTGCTCGGAGTGATCACTGCGCAGGGCAGCTACTTGTGGGTGTTGGCAAAGGGCAATGATCACGGATCGGGATCGATAAGCGGTGCGACATACAAAGCAAGTCAGAAGCAAAGCAAACGGTAGCAGGAAGATAAAGACGCAATGAGCAGCGGCACCAAGACCACAGCAGATTATATTCAGCACCACCTAACCAATCTGACATACGGGCAGCTTCCTGACGGATCCTGGGGCTTTGCCCATAGTGCTGAGGAAGCGGCGCAAATGGGATTTTGGTCAATCAACGTTGATTCCATGGCTTGGTCTATTGGCTTGGGACTCGTGTTCACCCTTTTCTTTCGTAGAGCTGCTGCGCACGCAACTGCCGGTGTCCCCGGTGGGCTGCAAAACTTTGTCGAAATGATCGTAGAGTTCATTGATGAAACGACTCAAAGCATCTTTCAGCACAAAAACGACCTTATTGCCCCCTTGGCGATGACGATCTTTGTTTGGGTGTTTTTGATGAATTTGATGGACTTGGTGCCGGTCGATTGGCTGCCAGAGCTTGCGGTGCTGTTGGGTGTTTCCCATATGAAGGTAGTGCCTTCAACGGATCCCAATATCACCATGGCAATGGCACTCACGGTCTTCATGTTGATTCTCTATTACAGCGTCAAATGCAAGGGTGCCATGGGCTTTATTAAGGAGCTAACCCTCCATCCTTTCCCCTCCTTGGCGGCTATTCCCGTAAATTTTGTACTGGAGTTTGTATCACTCATCGCCAAGCCACTGTCACTGGGCCTGCGACTCTTTGGCAACATGTACGCAGGGGAAATGATCTTTATTCTGATCGCGCTAATGTTCGGTGGTGGTGTTGCGTTCTTCATATTCGGCGGCGTACTGCAGTGGGTATGGGCGGTATTCCACGTGTTGGTGATCACGCTGCAAGCCTTTATTTTTGCTGTTCTGACGATCGTGTATCTGGCACAGGCCCACGAAACGGAAGAGCACTAATACGCCTTGATTGCATAGGCATCGTGCGGCAAAGCCGCGACTTATAACTGTTAGATTGGAGTTGAAATGGAACTTTTGTTTGTAGCCGGTGGACTGATGATGGGTCTAGGTGCGGTTGGCGCTGCGATTGGTGTGGGCGTTCTGGGCGGTAAATTTTTGGAAGGTATCGCGCGTCAACCCGAACTGCTGCCGATGCTACGCACGCAGCTGTTCATCGTGCTGGGTCTTGTGGACGCGGTTCCAATGATTGCAGTAGGTATTGGCCTATACGTGGTGTTCGCGGTCGCTGGCTAACACCCTGTACGCAGGATGGATTGGCCGCAGACGCCTAAGCGCATCGGCCTGCCCAGGCGGGAAACGCAACATGTGTCGGTGGCGCGGGGGTAGCTAGGGCCCAGAGCTTGAAAAGAGAGCCCAAAAAGAGAGGCCCCAAAGAGCGCCCGAGGAGTGCAGGCTCACCCAAACAAGCTTAAAGAGCTTGGTGGAAGGGCTCCATCCAATGCCCATATAAATGGCGACACTGCGGCACGAGCCGCAGTGGGATACGCAGAACAACAACTGAAACGACGAAAAAGAGATCAGTAATGAACCTAAATGCAACGCTACTAGGACAGAGCATTACCTTTGCCATCTTTGTGTGGTTCTGCATGAAGTACATATGGCCGATGCTAGGCACTGCGATGCGTGAGCGGCAGGAAGCCATCGCCGCTGGCTTACGGGCCTCGGAAGAGGCCGATCAAAAACTGGCTAGTGCAGCCACCAACGCAGAGTCAGAGATGGCTGCCGCGAAAGAAGAAGCGAGCGCGATCATCGAGCAAGCACGCAGCCGCGCCAACCAAATGGTGGAAGAGGCAAAGGACGAGGCTCGCCAAGAAGGCCAGCGTATCTTGGACGCAGCGAAGGCCGAGATCGATCAAGAAATGAATCGCGCCAAGGAAGCCCTGCGCGCCGACGTGGCGGCACTAGTCATTGCTGGCGCTGAGCGGGTGATCGAGGACAACATTGACGCGTCCAAGCATGACACCATGCTTACGAAGTTGGCCTCAGAGCTGTAAATCATGGCAGAGCTAGCAACCCTATCCAGGCCTTATGCGAACGCGGTATTCGACCTTGCGAAAAGCTCCGGAAGCTTGGAATCTTGGTCGAAAACGCTCAATACCCTGGTCATGACCAGTGGTGATACTACCGTTCAAACCATGCTCAATAGTCCAGACATGGCTGCTGCCGAGAAGGCGGCAAAATTGGCAGAGTTGTGCGCAGACGAGATCAACGATGATGCAGGATCTTTTTTATACGCACTTGCGGAACACGATCGCCTCCCCCTGCTGAATGAGGTTCAAAGTCAATTCGAAGCACTGCGGGCAGAGCAAGAACGCACCTTGGATGTGGAGGTTGTCTCAGCCTTCGATCTGACCCAAGTCCAGAGTGATGCTCTTAAAGCCGCGCTACAGCAAAAGTACGAAAAAGATGTCGCTCTAACCTCTCGCACCGACTCTAGTCTGATTGGTGGTGCGGTGATTCGTGCAGGCGATATGGTGGTGGACGGATCCGTAAGGGGTCGTCTGACCAAGCTGGTTGAAACTCTGCTGCAAAAGTAGGGCCACGCAAAGATAGACCGCAAAAACACAGATGTTGGAACAACATCGAGCAAGCGAAACGAGATTGAAAAGGAAACGAACATGCAGCAACTGAATCCATCGGAAATCAGTGACATCATCAAGGGCAGAATCCAAGGCTTAGAGATCAAGGCCGAAGCTCAGAATGAAGGCACCATTGTGGGTGTATCCGACGGCATTGTGCGGATTCATGGGCTTGCTGAAGCGCAGTATGGCGAGATGATCGAATTTGACGGTGGTCTCTACGGTATGGCGCTGAACTTGGAGCGCGACAGCGTCGGCGTGGTCGTGCTGGGTGATTACGACGCGCTGACTGAAGGCATGACCGCCCGCTGCACAGGCCGAATTCTGGAAGTGCCTGTAGGCCCTGAGCTACTAGGCCGTGTGGTGGACGCGCTGGGTAATCCAATCGATGGCAAGGGACCGTTAAACGCCCAAAGTACCTCCCCCATTGAAAAGGTGGCCCCGGGTGTTATCGCTCGTCAATCCGTGGATCAGCCTGTACAGCTTGGCTTCAAATGTATCGACGCCATGGTTCCTGTGGGTCGCGGCCAGCGAGAGTTGATTATTGGCGACCGTCAAATTGGCAAGACCGCGATTGCCGTCGACGCGATTATCAACCAAAAAAGCAGCGGCATTAAATGCGTTTATGTGGCCATTGGTCAGAAGATGTCGACCATCGCCAACGTTGTGCGCACCTTGGAAGAAAACGGCGCCATGGAATACACGACCGTGGTGTGCGCCGGCGCTGCAGACCCTGCTTCTATGCAATTTATCTCGGCTTACTCCGGGTGCACGATTGGTGAGTACTATCGTGACACCGGCGAAGATGCGCTGATCATCTACGATGATCTGACCAAACAAGCATGGGCCTATCGCCAGATTTCCCTCCTGTTGAAGAGACCGCCAGGCCGCGAAGCTTATCCGGGGGATGTTTTCTACTTACACTCTCGCTTACTCGAGCGCGCTGCTCGCGTTAACGCAGATTACGTAGAGCAACAAACCGGCGGCGCAGTGAAAGGCAAAACGGGCTCACTGACCGCGCTGCCGATTATTGAAACCCAAGCCGGCGATGTATCCGCCTTCGTACCTACCAACGTGATTTCCATTACGGATGGTCAGATCTTCCTAGAAACCGAGAACTTTAACTCAGGACTGCGCCCCGCTATGAGTCCCGGTATTTCGGTTTCACGGGTGGGTGGTTCAGCCCAGGTCCCTTTTATGAAGAAGATCTCCGGGGGCATCAAAATGGCCCTGGCTCAGTATCGAGAGTTGGCAGCGTTTTCTCAGTTTGCTTCAGACCTTGATGATGCTACCCGTCGTCAGCTGGAACACGGTGCCCGGGTTACCGAGCTGATGAAACAAAAACAGTTTGCGCCGATGTCCGTGGCTGAAATGGGCACCGTGCTCTTCGCAGCTAACGAAGGCTACCTGGAAGATGTGCCCGTCGATAAGGTTCTCGATTTTGAAGCGGGCCTACTGAGTTTTATGAAAGCTGAATACGCAAGCTTCGTAGAAAGCACTAACCAGACAGGTGCCTATAACGATGACGTTGTGGCGACCCTGAAAGAAATCATCGAAAAGTTCAAAGCCACCCAAGCCTATTAGTCTGGTTTGGTTAGGGAGCGAATTCGTCAGTTTGAAAGGATAGTCAATGGCTGTCGGTAAAGAGATTAAGAACAAAATCGGAAGCGTGCAAAACACGCAGAAGATTACCAGTGCCATGCAAATGGTGGCGGCAAGCAAGATGCGTCGAACCCAAGATCGCATGCAGCAAGGCAAGCCCTACAGCGATCGCATTCGCGGTGTGATCAGCCACTTGGCCAATGCAAACCCTGAATACAAACACACCTTCATGCAGCAGCGCGACGTTAAGCGTGTTGGCTTCATTGTGGTGTCCTCGGACCGCGGCCTATGTGGCGGACTCAACGTCAACCTATTTCGCTCCGTGGTTCGGCAAATGGCCGAGCTGGATGCCAAGGGTATTGGCGTAGACCTGGGCCTGATTGGCAATAAGGCAGGGCCATATTTTCGTTCCGTCGGCGCTAACATCGTTGCGGTCATGCCCGACGTCGGCGAAACGCCTGCCATTGCGGATCTGATCGGCGGCATTCGCGTCATGCTCGATGCCTATTCCGAAGGCACCATCGACCAGCTATTTCTGGCCAGCAACGACTTTGAAAACACCATGACCCAAGCTCCCACGGTGCGCCAGCTGCTACCGCTGGATCCTGCGGACGACGATGCCTACAAGCATCGTTGGGACTACATATACGAGCCAGACGCTCGGCAGCTCGTTGAAGGGTTACTGCTGCGCTATCTAGAGTCACAGGTATATCAAGCCGTGGTCGAGAACGGCGCGTGTGAGCAAGCTGCCAAAATGATCGCGATGAAAAACGCGACGGAGAACGCCGGCAAGCTGATCGACGAGCTTCAACTGATTTACAACAACGCCCGACAAGCAGCGATTACACAAGAAATCTCTGAAATTGTTGGTGGCGCGGCAGCGGTTTAAACAACCCACCTGGGCGCCCAGAGCGAAATGACACTAAACAATCCTATAAACGAATCACACAGATAAAGAGGCTAGAAATGAGCAGCGGTCGAATCGTACAAATTATCGGCGCGGTCATCGATGTAGAGTTTGATCGAAATAATGTACCCAAGGTCTATGATGCACTGTCCGTGGCTGACAGGGGCCTTACATTGGAAGTGCAGCAACAGCTTGGTGACGGCATCGTGCGCACCATTGCCATGGGCACCTCTGACGGACTGTCCCGTGGCCTTGAAGTGACCAATACTGGCGCGCCAATATCGATCCCCGTGGGTGAGGAAACCCTGGGCCGCATCGTTGACGTTCTAGGCACGCCGATCGATGAGAAGGGACCGATCAACGCTCAAGAGCTGATGCCCATTCACCGTAAGGCGCCTTCTTATGAAGATCAGATGGGCGGCAATGAAGTACTTGAAACGGGTATCAAGGTTATTGACCTGATCTGCCCCTTTGCTCGCGGTGGTAAGGTTGGTTTGTTCGGCGGGGCCGGCGTTGGTAAGACCGTGACCATGCTAGAGCTGATTCGTAACATCGCTATTGAGCACTCGGGCTTATCAGTTTTTGCTGGCGTAGGTGAGCGCACACGTGAAGGCAACGACTTCTATTACGAAATGGAAGAAGCTGGGGTACTAGACAAGATTTCGCTGGTTTTCGGTCAGATGAATGAACCCCCGGGCAACCGTCTCCGCGTGGCGCTGACGGGTTTGACCATGGCGGAAAAATTCCGCGACGATGGCCGGGACGTATTGTTGTTCGTTGACAACATTTACCGCTACACCTTGGCGGGCACTGAAGTATCTGCACTGCTCGGTCGTATGCCATCGGCGGTAGGCTATCAGCCAACACTCGCCGAAGAGATGGGGGTACTGCAAGAGCGTATTACCACCACTAAGGCGGGCTCCATCACATCGGTGCAAGCGGTATATGTACCTGCTGACGATTTGACTGACCCATCACCGGCCACGACCTTTGCTCACTTGGATTCTACGGTAACCCTGTCCCGCGCCATCACGGATTTGGGCATTTACCCTGCGGTAGATCCCCTGGACTCCACCAGCCGTCAGCTAGACCCGCTGGTGGTAGGTGAAGAACACTACAATGTGGCCCAGCAGGTGCAGCAGGTACTGCAGCGTTATCAAGAGCTGCGCGACATTATCGCCATTCTCGGTATGGACGAGCTATCTGAGGAAGATAAGCAGCTGGTGTATCGCGCTCGTAAGGTTCAGAAATTCTTCTCTCAGCCTTTCTTCGTTGCGGAGCAGTTTACGGGTAACCAAGGCAAGTTTGTGAGCCGCGACGATACCGTGCGCAGTTTCAAAGCAATCCTAGATGGGGAATACGACCATCTGCCAGAAGATGCCTTCTACATGGTAGGCGGTATCGAAGACGCGATTGAGAAGGCTAAAACGCTTTAAAGCAGCCGCTGGTGCTGAAAGCATTCGACGAGAGGAATCGACGTGGCAACAATACAGTGTGAAATCGTTAGCGCAGAAGAATCGCTCTTCTCCGGCGCCATAACGTCGCTCTCGGTACGAGGCACCATTGGTGAACTGGGTATAACGCCGGGGCATGCGCCGTTACTCACCGGAATTGCGCCCGGCGCCGTTGCACTTCGTCTAGAGGACGGCAGTGAAGAGATTTTCTTCGCCTCCGGCGGCTATCTTGAGGTGCAGCCAGGGTTCGTCACCCTGTTGGCAGATACGGCACTGCGTGCTGAGGATTTGGACGAAGCGCAAGCAGAAGAGGCGCGCCAGCAAGCCGAAAAGGCCATGGAAGACAGGAATGCAGAGGCCGAATTCTCCTCTGCCGCAGCTATGATGGCGGAAGCGCTGGCGAAACAGCGCACCCTCGAAGAGCTTCGGCGTCGCCGCCGCTAGATCAATGAAAGTCGTTGGCTCCGGAATCTATTGATCCTGCTGCAATATTCTTTCCAAAACTTCGGCATAATCGAGACCTTGACCGATGCGGGTAGCGACGGACAGGTAAAAGGTCTATGAATTTACACGTCATCATTCTTGCGGCGGGCAAAGGCAGCCGCATGAAGTCAGACACCCCCAAAGTGCTGCACACAGTCGCTGGCGTTCCCATGCTCCATCGGGTGATGTCCACAGCAAAGCGCCTTGCGCCGGAACAGATGCACCTCGTTCTAGGGCACGGCATAGAGGCGATTCAAGACACTTTGGCGGAACAATGGTCGTCGACAAATATTGTGCGTCAGGCAGAACAACTGGGTACCGGACACGCGGTCAATATCGCCCTGGAACATGTGGCCCATGACGGCATCAGCCTAGTCCTCTACGGCGACGTGCCGCTGATTACTGCCGAAACCCTGGAGCGCTGCGTGGCCATTGCCCGGGCTGGCGAGCTAGGTGTTGTCACCGCCAACATGTCCGACCCCGCCCAGCTTGGGCGAATACTGCGTAATGAAACCGACTCGATTGAGGCAATTGTTGAATTCAAAGACGCAACACTGCAGCAACGAGCCATTCATGAGATCAATTCCGGCATTTTAGCCGCGCCGACGCACCTGCTGCGTGGTTGGTTGGCTCAGGTGCAACCGAATAATCAGCAGGGCGAGTATTACTTGACTGATGTTGTGGCCCTAGCAGTTAATGACGGCGTGGGTGTCCAAGGCATCCTCGTGAAAGACGAGAACGAAGTCATTGGCGTTAATGACCGCCTGCAGTTGGCCCAGGTCGAGCGCATCGCGCAGCGTCAGCACACCGACGAGTTAATGCGACAGGGTGTGACATTTGCCGACCCTGATCGGGTCGATATTCGCGGCAGCCTAAGCTGCGGAATAGACTGCTTTATCGACGTAAATACGGTATTTGTTGGCGACGTGCGTCTTGAGCCTGGCGTCGTTATTGGACCTAGTGTTGTCGTTGAGTCCTCTCATCTAGGAACTGGTGTACAAGTAAAGGCCAATACGGTGATTGAAGGCGCCATTATTGGCGAGGGTTGTCATCTAGGGCCCTTTGCGCGCATCCGACCCGGTAGCAACTTTGCCCCTGGCGTAAAGATTGGCAACTTCGTTGAAACCAAAAAAACCAGTATGGGCGCAGGGTCGAAAGCCAGTCACTTGGCGTACTTAGGCGATGCAACTATTGGCGCCGACGTCAACGTCGGGGCAGGGAGTGTTACCTGCAATTACGATGGTGTCGATAAGCACGCGACCATCATCGGCGATGGCGCCTTTGTAGGGACGAACAGTACCTTGGTTGCACCTGTAACCATTGGTGCTGAATCTTTTGTTGCAGCGGGGTCTACGGTTACCTCAAATGTTGAGGATCAATCCCTGGCGGTAGGTCGGGCCAAGCAGCGTAACATTGAAAAGTGGCTGAGCCCGTTAAAGCGTAAGCAAAAGAGTACACCCAAAGACTAGGCCCAATGGTGCCTGGATTTTCTTGGTCAATAAGGAAAGTTTATGTGTGGCATCGTTGGTGTCGTCGCCCAGCGCAACGCAACGCCCATCCTAATCCGCGGGCTTCAGCGCCTGGAATACCGGGGCTATGATTCCGCAGGACTGGCCACGGTAGACGCCGATGGCGCGCTTAAACGCTTGCGGGAAGTGGGCAAGGTACAAAATTTAGTCGATGCCGTTGAGCGCACCCCAGTAACAGGCGGTACGGGTATCGCACACACGCGCTGGGCCACCCACGGCAAAGTAACTGCAGACAATGCGCACCCCCACTTATCATCCTCCGCCGAAGCAGATCAATCGGTCTGCTTGGTACATAACGGCATCATTGAAAATCACGCCGCCCTACGTGCGGAACTTCAGGAACTCGGCTATGAGTTTTCCTCGCAAACCGATTCAGAAGTCATCGTGCACCTCATTCACCACTACCTCTCTGAGTTACCTGATCTGTTAGAAGCAGTCCGACAGGCCGTGCGTCGTCTCGAAGGCGCCTATGCCCTGGCGGTGATCGCCTCTGGTGAAAAGGAGCGCATCATTGCAGCGCGACAAGGCTGTCCACTTATTTTGGGCAAGGGGATTGGCGAGAACTTTCTCGCCTCTGATGTTCTCGCGCTTCGTGCGGTAACGGACCGTTTCATATTTTTGGAAGAAGGTGACCTGGTAGATTTGCGCTCAGATAGCATCGATATATGGAATATCGACGAAGCATCGGTGATTCGGGCAGATGTTCGCGTGGAAGTGGAAGCAGACGATATGGAGCGCGGCAACTATCGTCATTTCATGCAAAAAGAGATGTTCCAGCAGCCCGAAGTGGTAAAACGCGCCTTAGAAGGTCGGGTTGGCAAGGTTAGCGTACTGGATGGCGCTCTGGGCGAGGGGTCTCAGGAGCTTTTGAGTCGCGTGGAGTCTGTCACCATCGTGGCCTGTGGCACTAGCTACTTGGCTGGGAGTGTCGCCCGCTACTGGATCGAGGAGTTGGCGGGTCTGCCCTGCCAAGTGGAAATCGCGAGCGAATACCGGTACCGCAATCCAGCTACACAAAAGAACAGCCTTTTCATTACTATTTCTCAAAGCGGAGAAACCGCAGACACCCTTGCGGCGCTCAGATTGGCGAAGGAGAGAGACTTCTTGGCCACCCTTACTCTGTGCAATGTCCCAACATCAGCCACGGTGCGAGAGTCAGATATCGCCATGATGCTAAACGCAGGTACCGAGGTTGGCGTGGCATCGACCAAGGCCTTCGTAGCGCAAACCACAGCACTTTTGTTGTTAACGTTGTTGCTGGCGCGACAGCGAGGTCTCAAGCCCGGACTCGAAGAAGAGATCGTAGGGCAGCTACATGAATTGCCGAATACCATCGCTGAGCTGTTGAAGCTGGATGACTCAATCGCGAAGTTAGCGGAAGTTTTTGCAGATAAGGATCACGCGCTTTACCTTGGGCGCGGAACCTTCTATCCCATCGCGATGGAGGGCGCCCTTAAACTCAAAGAGCTCTCCTATGTTCACGCGGAAGGGTATGCTGCGGGAGAGCTCAAACATGGACCGCTGGCACTCGTTGACGAATCAATGCCCGTGGTTGCATTGGCACCCAACGATGAGCTGCTGGAAAAACTCTACTCCAATCTCCAAGAGGTGCGATCCCGAGGCGGTCAATTATTTGTATTTGTTGAGCGGGGTATCGATGCTCAGGACGAAGACGGCATCACGCATATTGTGTTGCCGCCCTGCCACAAATACCTCGCCCCCATCGCCTATGTCGTCCCTCTCCAGTTATTGGCCTATCACATAGCCCTGATCAAGGGCACAGATGTTGATCAGCCTCGTAACCTTGCTAAGTCTGTGAC
>JADHNQ010000082.1 GCA_016779425.1 Pseudomonadales bacterium
GAACCGATGAGCAAAAATGCCACGGGACCTGCAACACAAGGTAAGAACAGTAAAGGTTATAGTTAAGGACAGTTAAAATGGCAGTACAAAAAAGCAAAGTGACGCGATCACGTCGTGGTCAGCGACGATCTCACGATTCGCTCAGTACGCCGACGCTGTCGGTTGAGAGCACGTCAGGCGAGACCCATCGCCGGCATCATGTCAGCGCCGATGGCTTTTATCGCGGCAAGCAGGTAATGCCCGATAAGGGCTAAGAGCCTTCGACCCATTGACCTTGAGGGCAGAGTTTCTGCTCCCTCATAAAGCTCCTTGCCGGCGTGTGGGATTAATCAGTTGATGGTCGACGACAACCTGCAGCATTCGAAGTCATCACCGTCATGAAGGTCGCAGTTGATTTGATGGGCGGGGAGGGGTGCGGTCAGCAAAATCTCGACGGATGTTTGTCCTACCCCTATCCCGATGAATTGGTTGTCATCGCTGACTCCACCCGGGTCGCACAAGAAAACGTCAGTGCACTTGTAGAAAAAGGCGCTCGCGTCGTTCCATGCCTAGCCTCGTTGAAAGGGGATGAAAGTCCCAGAGCTCTCCTCAAGCATGCCCACAATACTTCCCTTGCCATAGGCATGCAGTTGCTTGCTGACCATCAGGTTGATGCCCTTGTGAGTTCTGCGGACACCAAGTCAATAATGGTGTTGGGACGTAGTGTTCTGGGTACCGTTCAGGGACTTTATCGACCGGCTATTGCCAAGGCATTTCAAGGACCTCGCGGACAGTTTTACATGCTGGATTTGGGCGCGAACATTCGGTGCTCGCCAGATTTATTGCGACAATTTGGCCGCCTAGGCAGTGCGCTGCAGGGGGAGCGTCAGCAATCGATCACATCGGCAAAAGTAGTGAGTGAGGTAGCTGCGGATGCCAAGCCCCGCGTTGGCCTGCTGAACATAGGCATAGAGCGAGGCAAAGGTACCAGCGGTGCCAATAGGGCGATCAGTCTCTTAGAGCAAGACGATTACATCAATTGCATAGGGTTTATCGAGCCAAGCGAGTTATTCTCAGGTCGGGCTGACGTGATCGTTTGTGATGGCTATACGGGGAATCTGGTTTTAAAAACGATCGAAAGTATGGCGGGATATCTGCGTGGCCAATTAGCCGAGTTGGCAACTGAGCGAGATACTGCAGCGCTCTCAGCCCAGATCGATTCAGATCGATACAATGGAGCACTATTCGCAGGCCTGAATGGTGTCGTTGTCAAAAGTCATGGCAGCGCCTCTCAGCGAGGCTTCGCTCATGCCATCTTGCAAGGCCGCGAGTATGCAACGAGTCAGCTGACCATGGCCTGCGCGCAGATGCTGGCCCACAAGTAGTCACGCGGATTCGTGAATCTGCCAAACTGATTTATAGGAATAGATGGAGAGGAGAAGGCGATATGAGTAACAGCAAAAACATAGCCGCGATTTTCCCTGGGCAGGGCGCTCAAAGTGTCGGCATGCTTGGCGAATTGGCGGCCGAGTATCCGTCGATTCAAGCTCGGTTTGCCCAGGCGTCGGAAGTGCTCGGATACGATTTATGGGCCATGACTCAACAGGGTCCCGCTGAGGTACTGGGTCAAACAGAGAACACTCAGCCTGCTTTACTGGTGGCCAGCGTCGCGCTCTGGGACCTATGGCCAAAGGCTCAGGAAAAGGTGAGCGTTATGTCTGGTCACAGCCTCGGAGAATATTCGGCCCTTGTCTGCGCGGGTGCCATGAGTTTCACGGACGGAGTTGCCCTGGTGCGTCGCCGCGGTGAATTGATGCAGGCAGCAGTACCCGATGGCCAAGGGTCCATGGCCGCGGTGCTTGGATTGGATGATGAAGCAATAGCACAGTGCTGCGACCAAGTTGAGGGTGAGGTAAGTCCGGCAAACTTCAATGCACCGGGGCAAGTAGTCATCGCTGGCGAATCCGTGGCAGTGATTGCGGCAATAGAGGCCTGCAAGGCCGCCGGGGCCAAGCGTGCGGTACCTCTGGATGTGAGCGGTCCATTCCATTCGCGCCTGATGCAGGCAGCAGCAGCAGACTTTGCCAGAGCTCTAGCAGGAATTGAGTTGTCCATGCCCCGCCTCCCGGTGATTCAAAACGTATACGGAAGCATTGCAACCTCAGTTGATGAAATGCGTACTCTGCTTGTAGAACAACTCTACTCGCCCGTGCGATGGACGGCCTGCGTCGAAAGCATGATAGGAAGTGGTGTTGAGCAATTCGTTGAGTGTGGTCCGGGCAGCGTACTAGCTGGCCTCGTGAAGCGGATATCTCGCGCAACCCCCACCGTTGGGTTATCGACTGTAACCGGTATCAATACCGCGCAAGAGCTATAGCACCCGATACGCATTAGACGAGGATGGTATGTCAGAGAAAATAACGGCACTGGTGACCGGTGCCAGCCGTGGAATTGGAGCGGCCATCGCCCATCAGCTGACCGAGGACGGTTACTTCGTAGTGGGTACGGCAACCTCACAGGACGGTGCTCGGGCAATCGATGAACGTTTGGGCGACCACGGTGCTGGTATTAGGCTAGATGTTGCAGACAGCGACAGCGTGGCAAATGTTGCCGGACTGATTGGCGAGAAGGCGCCAATGCCCCTAATCGTTGTGAACAACGCCGGTGTCACCAGGGACAATCTACTTATGCGTATGTCTGATGCCGAGTGGAATGAGGTCATCGAGACAAATTTGTCCGGTGCGTTTCGCGTCACGAAGCCTATGCTTCGCGGCATGTTAAAGGCTCGCTGGGGCAGGGTGATCAACGTTGGCAGCGTCGTGGGTCGTTTAGGCAACCCAGGACAAGGTAATTATGTCGCTAGCAAGGCCGGTTTAGAGGGGTTCACGCGCTCTTTGGCCATGGAGGTTGCTTCTCGAGGAATAACAGTCAATGCGGTGGCGCCCGGTTTTATTGAGACCGATATGACGGATGCGCTGTCCGAAGAACAAAGTGCCGTGATGTTGGAGCGGATACCGCTGGGTCGGATGGGTTCGGTCAACGAAATTGCGGCCACGGTGAGTTTCCTGTGCTCGCAGCATGCGGGGTATATTACCGGCCAGACCCTGCAAGTTAATGGCGGGCTTTATTTTGGCTAAATACGCGCAGCAATCTCAGTGCAAAGCATGGGCCTTTTCAGTGATGGCTGTCACGCGCCGCTCATCTTGGTAAGGTCGCTTCGACAATGAAGAAAATATCTTAAAATCAATGAGATATTGTGAGGCTCTTAGCAGAAAAGGGCTTTTTTTCTGGGGCGATAGTTTGCTTGAATTGGCTATAGCGCATATATAGAATGCGCTCGCTTCGCGCCCAACACCAATGAGGGAGTAACTAGACGCATGAGCAATATTGAAGAACGAGTTAAAAAGCTGATTTGCGAACAGCTGGGAGTAAAGGAAGAGGAAGTGCAGAGTGACGCATCCTTCGTCGAAGACCTGGGCGCAGATTCGCTGGACACGGTGGAGTTGGTGATGGCGCTCGAGGAGGAGTTCGAGACTGAAATTCCCGATGAAGAAGCGGAAAAAATTACCACCGTTAAAGAAGCGATCGACTACATTTTAGCGCATCAATAAGCTCAGCACCGGTCTCACCGGATCCATTTTGCTTTGAGCTGGTGAGTCGAAACCTTGCAGAGATTGATAAAAAGGGGCGTCAGCGCCCCTTTTTTTTGCCCTTTTGTTGCATCATTAAGCCGCTAATTCCATCATCCCAGCACTGCAGCGGACCATCGATCTGGATAACTGAAAATGACCAAACGTAGAGTAGTCGTCACCGGCATGGGAATGATCAGCCCCATTGGCCACACTGTCGAAGAATCGTGGCAAGCCGCGATAGCGGGCCGCAGCGGTATCGGCTTGAACGAGTCCTTTGACACAACAGATTATTCGGTGAAGATTTGCGGCGCTGTGCGAGATTTTGATATCTCTGCCTACATGAACCCCAAAGAAGCTCGGCGTATCGATGAGTTCATTCAGCTGGGCATCGCCGCCGCGGCGCAAGCAATTCAGGATGCTGGCATCGAGGCGCATCCTAGTGATGCAGACCGAATTGGCGTAGCGATTGGTTCCGGCATCGGGGGCATCAATACCATCGAATCTACCCATGACACTCTTCTCAAAAGCGGCCCTCGCAGAGTCTCCCCGTTTTTTGTGCCCGGTGTCGTGATCAACATGATCTCTGGCAACGTCTCAATTGAGTATGGTTTTAAGGGGCCGAATATTGCCGTGGTCACAGCCTGTACGACGGGAACCCACAACATCGGATTTGGGGCTCGCATGATCCAATACGGTGATGCAGACGTTATGGTCGTTGGCGGAGCTGAAGCCGCGACGTCACCGATAACCGTGGCGGGATTTGCGTCCATGCGGGCGCTGTCTAGCCGCAATGACGAGCCGCAAAAGGCAAGCCGACCCTGGGATGAAGATCGCGACGGTTTCGTGTTGGGGGAGGGGGCCGGTGTGCTGGTGCTTGAAGAATATGAGCGCGCTAAAGCCAGAGGTGCACAGATTTACGGTGAGGTTCTCGGTTTTGGCATGAGTGCGGACGCCTATCATATAACCGGACCCGCAGAAAATGGTGAGGGTGGTGCCGCTGCAATGCGTAATGCCCTGCGGGATGCCGAACTCAACCCCGAGGAGTTGGGTTATTTGAATGCCCACGGTACATCAACGCCACTGGGCGACGTTGCTGAAACCAAGGGTGTTAAGGCCGTTTTTGGCGATGACACGAAGCTTATGGTGAGTTCAACCAAATCCATGATTGGGCATTTACTGGGGGCTGCGGGTTCTGTTGAGGCTATTTTCACTCTGAAATCCCTGCACGAACAGGTGATCGCTCCCACGATCAACCTCGAAAACCCCGGGGAGGGATGTGATCTTGACTATGTGCCTAACCAGGCTCGCGAGGTGGATATTACCTCTGCAGCGAGCAATTCTTTTGGTTTTGGCGGCACGAACGGAACCCTAGTCTTCGGCAAGATTTAGGTTTCTAGAATGCGGGTGAGATTAAACCAGTGAGCGCTGGGCGGTTAGGGTTTGCGATTGGCTTAGTACTATTGACGCTGATGACTGCACCGGTTTATTACTTGATGCAGCTTTGGCCTGGGCAGAAAACCGATCACGATGCGACAATCTTTAACATTCCTGAAGGCGCATCACTTACCCGAGTTGCTAATGAGTTGGCGAGCGTTGGCTTAATCGACAGTCCTCTTCTTTTTCGTCTTTACGCCCAACTATCCGGCTCCGATCGCCGGTTACTTGCTGGCATATACGAAGTTCCAAGACAGCAAAGTGCCCTGGAATTACTTACCTTATTTTCCAGCGGCAGGGTACAGCAGCATGCGATTCGTCTGCCCGAGGGCGCGAACCTGCGGATGTTGATGGCGCTGTTGGCAGAACAAGAAGTCCTCGAGCATCGCGCCACAGGATGGCGGCAGCTCCAATGGGAACTGGACTTAGATTTACCTTTTGTTGAAGGAGCTTTTTTCCCGGACACTTATTTTGTGCCCGAGGGCGCTTCGGATTTAAGTGTGCTTCAGCGTGCGCATGATGCCCTGCTTGCGCAGTTGCAAAGCGCATGGAACTCTCGAGGGTCCAACTTGGCGATTGAGACGCCAGCTCAGGCGCTTGTGTTGGCTTCCATCATCGAAAAAGAAAGTGATGCACCCCAAGACAGGCGTCAGATCAGTCAGGTCTTCCATTTGAGATTGAAGAAAAATATGAAGCTGCAAACAGACCCTACGGTGATATACGCGCTCGGTGAGAACTTTGACGGTGATATTCGACGCCGTGATTTGAGTGTTGACTCACCGTTCAACACCTATCGCTATAAAGGCCTGCCGCCGACGCCTATCGCACTGCCCTCGCGGGCTTCCATCGACGCGGCGGTGAATCCCGCAGACGGGGATTACCTGTATTTTGTCGCGCGAGGCGATGGCACCAGCCAGTTCTCTCGTACGCTTGAAGAGCACAATGCGGCGGTGCGTCGATATCAGTTGTCGAAAGAAGGCATATGAGGGGGCAATTCATCACGCTGGAAGGCTCCGAAGGCGCGGGCAAGTCCACAAATGTCGACTCCGTTTGTGCAAGCCTCGACAGCGCGGGTATCGACTATTTGCGCACGCGTGAACCCGGAGGCACGCCAATGGCCGAGGCGCTACGTGAATCAATGCTGCATCAATGGGAGGAGCAGGTAGACCCGCTTGCAGAGCTGCTGTTGGTTTTCGCAGCCCGCGCCCAGCATCTATCGAACGTAATCAAGCCTGCATTGGACATGGGACGCTGGGTGGTTTGCGACCGCTTCACCGATGCCTCGTTTGCCTATCAAGGATTCGGTCGCCAGCTTGACCTAACAAAGCTGGAAACTCTGGAATTATGGGTGCAAGGCGGCCTGCAGCCAGATTTAACCCTTTACTTAGACCTTGCGCCAGATGTCGCTGAGACGCGAATTGCGCACAGGCAGAAGGATCGCATGGAAGGCGAGCAGCGGGAGTTTTTTGAAAGGGTGCGTGAGGGTTATTTGGCACGAGCCCGACAGTTTGAACGAATCGTCACAGTAAATGCTGGGCAACCCTTGGCTGCCGTTCAAGCGGATGTTTGTCGCGTTATTAATCGATTTGTTGAGAATTCAAAATCCGTGGCTGATCGAAATGCCTGAGTCATATCCTTGGCATGAGCCGGTACTGACAGCCATCAAGCAAAGATGGCAGCAGGATGAGCTTCCTTCAGCCATTGGCCTCGCCTGTGCTGAGGGCTGGGGCGGACAAGCCTTATTATCTGCAGCGACCTCGCTCCTGCTGGGGCTGCCCAACGACAAAGATCCGGCAGAGCTTGCACATCCAGATCTACGCTGGATAGTGCCAGAAGGTGCAGCAATTAAGATTGATCAAATTCGTACTTTGAATGCATTCGCTGTACAAACGCCGCAAATCGCGTCACGTAAGGTGGTAGCAGTGCTCGATGCCCATTTGATGAACATCAATGCCGCGAATACCTTGCTCAAGACCTTGGAAGAACCCCCCCCAAACACGCATATTTTGCTGTCTACCCAGTACTGGAACCGTTTGTTGCCAACCATTCGCAGTCGATGCCAGTGCTTTCAGGTGCGTCCGTTGGCCGGTCAGGCGAAGACCTGGTTAAACCAACAGGGCTTGTCCTTTTCCGCCCAGCATTTTGCCCAAGCAGGTTATGCACCCCTCTCAATGCGAGATCAATTTGCTGAGCTTGATGTAGATGACTGGCTTGGCAAGGCCGCTACTGCTTCCCACTTTGGGCCCCTGGTCGATGATGCGATTGAGGTGGGACCTCCGCTGTTGCTGGCGGCTTGGTATCGGGCCCTGATACAACAGCAAGGCGAGCAGCCAAGTCGAGTGCTTCTTGCCTTTGCGGAAGAGTTGATGGACACCCGACGCATGATTGAAACGTCAAATTCAACGAACATCCGTCTGGCGCTCGAGCGTCTATTCCACCTTTGGCAGCAGGTATGCGGACGCCTGCAACGCCAAACCAGTTAAGACAAAAGCAAAAAGACTGAGGAACATGGCATGCTGATTGACTCCCATTGCCACCTAAATTATCTCGATGATCCAGACGGCGCAATTGAGCGCGCGAGACAAAGCGGCGTTAGCACATGCCTATGCATTAGCGTCGACGAGGAGGGCTATGCTGGCGTGATTGGTTTAGCGAATACTCACGACGACGTTTGGGCCACTGCCGGTGTTCATCCGGATGCTGCGGATGGCAATCTTCACTGGATCGAGGACGCACTCACTCATGATCGAGTCGTCGCCGTCGGTGAAACGGGCCTAGATTACTTTCATGCTGGCGAACTAGCGGTGCAAGCCCGCCAGCGCGAGGCGTTCGCCTATCAATTAGATCTCGCGGTGAAAAACACGCTGCCGGTGATCGTCCACACTCGGCAAGCTGAGGCAGATACGCTGGACTTGATGCGGACATACGCAGGTGTCAGAGGCGTACTGCATTGCTTTACCGAGTCATGGTCCATGGCTAAGCAGGCATTGGATCTGGGTTTCTTTATTTCAATTTCAGGCATCGTAACCTTTAAGAATGCTGAAAACGTGCGCGAGGTCGCTAGTCAAGTGCCTGCTGATCGTCTATTGATTGAGACAGATTCGCCGTTTCTTGCGCCGGTTCCCCAGCGGGGTAAGACTAATGAGCCTGCCTTTGTCGCCCATACCGCAGCCTTTCTTGCTGAGCTGAGACAAGAGGATGTTGAAGTTCTCTGCGAGCAAACCGGAGAGAACTTTATGCGCTTATTTGGGTGCGGTAAGTGATATTGCCCGCTAGAGGGTTCGATTGAAGAACCCCAAGATCGTATCGAACCGGTGAATTGAAACGTGGGTTTCTTGCA
>JADHNQ010000083.1 GCA_016779425.1 Pseudomonadales bacterium
GAAATGATCACCCGCATAATCTGGTTCGTGCCCTCTAAAATTTGATGCACCCGAGTGTCGCGCACATAGCGCTCCATGGGGTACTCCTTCAAGTAACCGTAACCACCCAGTAGCTGCAGCGCGTCGTTGCAGACTTTGAAGCCAGCGTCCGTAGCGAATCGCTTGGCCATGGCGCAGTAGGTGCCGGCTTGGCCGTCGCCGCTGTCGAGCTTGCTGGCTGCCAGTCTCACCATTTGGCGAGCAGCGACCAGTTCAGTCAGCATGTCTGACAATGCGAACTGTGTCGCCTGAAAGTCAGCAATCGCCTGTCCGAATTGTTTGCGTTCTTGAACATAGGCGGTGGCGTCTTCCAGTGCTTTTTGTGCCGTGCCCACGCTGCAGGTCGCGATATTGATCCGACCGCCATCGAGGCCGTCCATGGCGATGGAAAAGCCCTGACCCTCTTCGCCGAGGCGGTACTTCTTTGGAACTCTTACGTCGTCAAAGGTAATCGCTCGGGTAGGCTGAGCATTCCAGCCCATTTTATGTTCGTTCTTGCCGTAACTAATTCCGTCGGCATCTGCAGGAACTAATATCGCCGTCACGCCCTTTGGCCCGTTGTCGCCAGTGCGCATCATGAGCACTAGGACATCGGTTTCGCCTGCGCCAGAGATAAAGGCCTTGCTGCCATTGATAATGTAGTAATCGCCGTCGGCGACAGCACGGGTGCGCAGTGCTGCCGCGTCAGAGCCCGCGCCGGGTTCGGTTAAACAGTACGAGGCGAGTTTGGCGCCGGACACCAGATCTGGGCACCACTCGTCAATGACCTCTTGCTGGCAGTATCGACCAATCATATTTGTGGCCATGTTGTGAATGGTTAAAAAGGCGGCGGTAGTTGTGCAGCCTTTCGCCAGTTCCTCAACGATTAGGCTTGCATCCAAGCGCGGCAGCGCAAGCCCGCCAGCATGCTCTGGGGTGTACATACCCATAAAGCCGAGCTCACCGGCCTGGCGTAAAGCGTCTTTCGCAAAAACATTGTTTGCGTCCCATTCCGCGGCAAAGGGTGCCAGCTGATCTTCGGCGAAGGCCTTGGCGGTGCTGACGTAGCTTTGCTGTTCTTCGGTGAGGGAAAATTCCATGCTCTCTCCCAGTGCTTCAAAAGAGTGACCGCAGTTTAGTACACCGCGCCGCGCGCGGCATCAGGTTGACGACGCTACCAGCTTGGGCGGTTTGGCGAACCAAAAGCATAGAGCGCCAATCAAGGAACAAAAGGCGATGCAGGTAAAGGCCAGGTCATAGTTGCCGTAGATATCAAACATGATGCCGGAAAACAGCGGGCCAAGGGTCATACCCATCATGACGATCAGGGACGAAATACCCATGATGGTGCCGAAGGATTTGGGGCCAAAATAGTCTGCGCGCAGGGCAACCATGAGGGGTGCTCTTACTCCCCAGGCCAAACCGTGAGCCACGGCGAAGGCGATTACCAAGGCAGGATCTGCGCCATAGGTTAGAGCGATCAGACCCACGAAGTGGCCCAGCATGCACAGCGTACATATTGCGCGTTTATCGAACCGATCGCCGATTACTCCGCCCAAAAATAAGCCAGCCATTTGCAGAGCCGTCATCAAGGCGAAGACGAAGCCCGCGTTCACAGGGTCATAGCCTAGATCAAAGGTCAGATAGGGAATGAGGTGCGCTAGCATGGACGATACCGTTAGCAAGGACAGTGCATGACCGCTGGATATCAGCCAAAACGACGGCTCTCTTACTGCCTCACGCCACGACAGGCTAACCTGAGTCTCCTGGGAAGCGGTGTTTTCACCGTCAGCTTTCTGCGGCCGCACCCCGTCTGGTACTTCTCCATAATCTTCGGGACGGTGGCGCACCAGGCTCACTAAGGGTAGCCCCACCACGAAGATCAGGATACTGGAATACAGCGCCATAGAGCGCCAGCCGAAGGCCTCCAACCCCATCATCACGAAGGGCACGCACAGGCCTCCCGCAGAGAAGCCGATTTGCGACATGGCCACGGCCTTGGCCCGATGTGCGTCAAACCAGCTGACGATGGATACCATAAGGGTCGCGAAGCCGCCTAGGCTTGAGCCGAGGGCGATTAGAATAAATGCCACGAAATAGGTGGTGATAGATTCCACTAGGCTGAAGATGAAAAACCCCAACGCGAAGATCAGCGTGCCAATAACCAATATGCGGCGGGGTCCGTATCGGTCGACTAACCAGCCTTGGATCGGCCCGAGCAGGCCGCTTTCAAGTCGGGTCAGTGCAAAGGCGAGGGACAGCACCGACATGCTCCAGCCGAAGTCAGCCTGCAGCTTGAGCGCGTAACCACCGTACGAATGCATCCAGGTTAGGGCCGCCAGCCATTGCACACCCGCGCAGGCGAGTACGATCCACCATCCGTAGAAGACGTGACCGTTTGGTCGAAAAATATTGTTGAGCTGCGCTCCTGCGGCTGCCAGAGGAGATGACATCGACGCATAATAGGGACTGGCAGGTGCGCTGACGAGATTGACAACGCGCAGGTTTCTTGCGGTTACCGAAATAAGCAGGGATTCTCTAGTAATGGACAAAAAAACCGCAGCCATAACTGATGCATCTGATAACAGTGTCTTGGGTGATGCCCTCAGCAACGAAGGACAAGCCCTGGTTTTGTCTGGTGGTGGCGCGCGGGCGGCTTATCAAGTGGGATGCTTGCGAGCCTTGGCTCGAAGCCTGCCGGACTATCGGCCGCAGATATTGACCGGTGTCTCTGCGGGTGCGATCAATGCCACCCACCTTGCCGCGTTTCAGGGTACCTGGGGCGAGAGCGTTGAGGCCCTGGTTAGGCTTTGGCAGGCCATGCGAACGGAGCAGGTATACCGAACGGGCTTGGGTCATTTGGCGGGCCGGATGGCTCATTGGGGGCTGCACTTTGTCAGCGGCGGCAGGCTTGGCCGCAAGGACATACGTGGCATGGTCAATAATAAGCCGCTGCGCCGTTACCTTAACGAACAATTGTCCGCCCAGCCCGGTACGGGAGAGATACCTGGGGTTGATCGCAACCTGGCAGAAGGCTGGTTGAAGGCACTGGCAGTGGTGACGACCAATTACGCCAGCGGTCGCTCAGAGGCCTGGGTGGATACATTGCAGCAGCAAATTTGGAGCGGCAGTCAAACCACGGCCCGCCGTACCTCGCTTACCCTAGACCATGTGATGGCTTCCGCCGCGCTGCCGTTTTTCTTTCCCTCAGTGAAGCTGCAGCAACAGTGGCATGGTGATGGCGGTATCCGCCTGGCTGCGCCGCTATCTCCTGCGATGCGTCTTGGGGCGAGGCGCATTTTGGCGGTATCGCCGCGTGCCAAACCCCAGGTGGGTGGCAGCGAGTTACCAGCGAGCTATCCCTCGCCGGGACAGGTTGCTGGGGTAATGCTAAATGCCGTGTTCCTGGATCTGCTGGATTTTGATGCGCTACAGATGCAGCGTGTGAACGATCTGCTCAGTCGGATACCTCAGCAGGACTGGGGACGACAGCGGCAGGTAGATGTATTGGTACTTAGGCCTAGAGAGGATCTCGGTAAAATTGCCCGACAGTCCCAGCCGCAAATGCCACGGGGGTTTCGGTTCGTTTCCGGTGGTTTTGGCGGGCGAGATGAGCCGACAGCGGACGCTCTCAGTATGGTGAACTTCGAGCCGGACTATATTGGCCAGCTCATTGATTTCGGCGAGCAAGATACCCTCGATCGAATGGACGAGATCGAGGCCTTCCTGCGAGGCTAGCTCTGCGGTCTTATTGCGTTAGGCAGTTGGCGTAGTAAGTCACGGTGCCGGGCCAATCGCTAAACACGCCTCTAACGCCCACATCCTTGGCCAACACGTGCAGTGCCTGCAGCATTTGACCCTCGCCGGTCATAGCGCTGGAGATCGGTGCGTATAGCCAGTTGTACGTGTCTGTGGGATCTCCGGCTTCAAACGTCCAAGTGATGATCTCCAGCCCCGCAGATTTAGCGAGGCGTGCATACTGGCTAGGCACGATCTCGCCAGCATCGTTCAGGGTCAGCAGCACGGGCATGGGCGGAGCGATGATGTTGAGCCCTTGCGCCCTCAATGCCTGGAAATCTGCTTCGCTGGGCTGAAAGCTGGGCATGCGGCCTCGGGCGTCCAGCCAGACCGCCTGATCTGCAAAATCTGGATGATTCTCAATCCAGTGCCAAATGTCTTTCGGATTGAACGACTGGGGAAAGACTCTGGCTGGATCGATACCAGCGGCGCGATATTCCGCCAGCAGCATGTCCGCATAGGCAGCCTGGGTAAAGCCCGGAGCAAAGGGCATATCGACCATGGGGCGCTTCAGTTCTGGCGTGAATTTGCGGCCCAAGGCGTCGATCAATTCAATACTCTGGGCGTGGGTCATCAATGTGCCGCAGGCAAGAGGCTCGCTCACAACAGGAGAGCGGAGAGGGGCCAGATACTCTTCAACGTTTTTAGCTTGGCTGTTGCTGCGATCCGGGCGAGCGCACAGGGTTTGGAACTCCGCCAGCGAAATATCTGAGGTGCAGCAAGTCGCGCTGGCGGGTTGCTGTCCGATGGCTGGACGAAAGGGTGCTGAGCATTTGGATGCCAGTGAGGTCTGTAGAATGTTCGTTGTCGTGGCGAGATCGCACTGAGAGTGTCGGCAGACCAGCTCTAAGTCCTTGGTAAAGGTGACATCGCATTCGATAACACCGGCCCCTTGTTCGGCTGCCGCAATGTAGCCCTCGCGGCTGTGTTCCGGGTAACCCAGGGGTGCTCCACGGTGGGCGATTGAAAAGTCAGTCGGATAAAAATCATGGGTTGCGCAGCTTTGCAGGCGATCCTTTAGCGATCCTTGTGTCAGAGTGTCGCTGAGTTTTAGCGCTCTATCCGTGGGCACTACCGCTTGCGCAGATTCGCCTGCCTGGGATGCGCCCGCAGCGAGCAGGCAGATAGACAACAGCGCAGCATGTGCGCAGATTTTCTGAAGATATTGCATGAATAGCCGATGTCATTTTTGCAGGCGAACCCTATCATCGTTTCCATAACCGTTTGATGAACCTTGCCGCGTGACCAATGTACTCGTCTTTCAAAGTGCACCTGCTAATACCGACCCTTGGCAGCGCCAGTGTATGTCCAGCGTTGAACGATGGGCTCTCGCCAGCGGCTACGACTATCGGTTGCTTGGTGATGAGCTGTTCGAGGCTGTGCCTGACTGGTACATGAGCAAGGTGCGAGGGCGCATGCCCATTGCTGCAGATCTGGGGCGCCTTCAGTGGGCTCAGCGATTTTTGCGGGGCGACTGCGATTGGGTGATCTGGATGGACGCCGACATGTTGGTGTTCGCGCCGGAGCGGCTGATCGTTGATCTCCAGAAGGCCTGCACCTTTGGGCAGGAGCATTGGGTCCAGGCCAAGGTTGGTGCGCCGGGTCGCTGGGAGGTTCGTAAAAACATACATAATGCCTTCGCGGCCTTTCCTGCCGAGTGTCCTGTCCTGCCATTTCTCATCGACATTATTCTGCGCATGATGCGGCGGGTTGATCCCAATCATATTGCTCCGCAGATGATGGGTCCGAAGTTGCTGTCGAGCTTGCACAACTTGGCAGCCTTTGATTTTCGACCGGATATTGGTGCGCTATCGCCAGAGGTGATGTCTTCCATCGCGGGCGATAAGCGCAGTCATTCTGGTGAGAGTGCCTTGCAGGCACTTTGCAAGGCCCAGCCAAGGCCACTGGTCGCGGCGAATTTGTGCGCCAGCCTAATGCCGCAGGTGCTCACCATGGCTGGGGGCGCTGACGATAGTGACGAGGTTATGCAGCGTGTGATTGGTTTGCTGCTTCGCTGTGCACAGGGGCTATCGCAGCCGGAGAATCTTGGTGCTTGATACCTAGACCGGCCTTACTTACTCTGGCAGGCCAAATGAGTACCACCGCGTGATCGCAGGAGAGAGCAATGTCTGGAACACCCATTGAAAATGCTAAGGAAACGCTGAATGCCCAAATAGGTCAGGCGTCAGAACCTACTGACTGGTTTGAGATCACTCAGGACCGAGTGAACACATTTGCTGACGCCACCCTTGATCAACAATGGATTCATGTCGACCCGGAACGAGCCAAGTCAGGGCCCTTTGGTGCTCCTATCGCCCACGGTCAGCTCACCCTGTCGATCATGAGCTTCCTACCCGGTGGTGCAGGTGTCGGCCTGCCCGCATTGGACGGTATGAAACTCGGCATCAACTACGGCTGGAACAAGGTGCGCTTTATGAACCCTGTGCAGGTTGGCGCGAAGATCCGCACCGTAGGCAAGCTCAAGAGCGTAGAAGAAAAGGGCGGGATGCTTGAAGTTATAAACGAGATGACTGTTGAAATCGACGGCGCAGACAAGCCCGCCTGCGTGGCTGAAAGTGTGCTGCGTATCGTTTTTTAACGATCAATCTTTGACTGAGTGCTGACAATATTCCACCGGCCGCGCTATTTTCTGCGCGGCGCCCTGAATTCAGGCAACCTCTAAGCCATGTTTACTTATTTAAATCCCGACGTTCGTAAACGGCTAATCGCCGATGGCAAGCTCATCCGTATCGATTCAAATGGGACGATGATCGACGTTGATCAGCAAGAGCCCCCCAATGAGTTAGCCATCAATCTGATGGGTCCGATTCCTCTGCCCATCAAGCTGCCTGGTGTGGACACGACAGTGCAGTGGTACGCGGCAGTGCGCAGTACTGAACTGCGGGGTGTGGAGGCGCTCGCTTCGGAACTGAATGCGCGCGGCGGTCAGCATCTCTTCGCCCACTTGGTATCGCCGTTGGCGGTGAACAGCGTCTTAGTCGTTGGCGAACCGGGCGATAATCCCCTGGTTAGGGTGCACAGTAATTGCCTCACCGGCGATGTGTTTGGTTCCGAGCGCTGCGACTGCGGCCCTCAGCTAGCGTCAGCGATTAATCGTATTGGTGAAGAGGCAAGTGGCGGCTATCTGATCTACATGGCAGGTCATGAGGGCAGGGGTATTGGACTTTGGGCCAAGGCCGCGACCTATCTGCTGCAGGACGCTGGCGAAAATACCTATCAGGCAAATCGCAGCCTAGGTCTTCCCGACGACTGTCGGGACTTTACGGATGCCGCTGTGCTGTTGAAGCGGTTTGTGGGCGATGCGCCTTTTCGTTTGCTGACCAACAATCCCAAGAAGCTTGAAGACCTTGCGGCCCACGGTTTGACCCAGGTAACCCGGGAGAAGCATGTCTTCGGCGTTGGTGAGTGGAATAAGCGGTACCTCAACGCGAAGCGTGATTGGGGACACAAGCTTGCCGAAGAAGACCTGAACTAGCCGACCCGAATGAAAGCGACTGCCATATCGGCGCTATTGGCACTGATGCTTGCAATAGCCCAGGTTCAAGCAGGTGTGCGCATCAATCAGATTCAGTTTGTCGGCAGTCATAACAGCTACAAGCAAGCCATGTCTGGTTTCTACCGAGCAGTGCTCGGTCTGATTGATGCCGATGCGGCCAAGTCGCTGGATTATGAGCATGTGCCGCTGCGAGATCAGCTCGACCTCGGCCTGCGAAAGCTTGAGCTGGATGTGTTCTATCAGCCGCAGTCTCGAACCTTTCCGGTTGGCCATGTTCAAGTTATTGACATGAACAGCCATTGCTCGACCTTGCGCGACTGTCTGACCCAAGTTGTTCAGTGGTCTGACGCCAACCCTCAGCATGCCCCTATTTGGATCAGCTTCAACGCTAAAGACCAGCAAATTGACTGGCTGCCAGCCCCAACGCTCTTCGATGCCCAGGCTTTTTCGATGATGGATGATGTGCTGGAAGAAGTGATGGGGTCTCGACTGATTCGACCAGCGGCGGTGAAACCGCCGGGCGCTAGCTTGCCGAAGTGGCCTACCCTTGATGAGGCGAGAGGCAAATTTTTGTTGATTCTCGACGAAGGCGGGCCCAAGCGGGAGGCCTATCTGAAAAACTGGCGGCAAAGACCGATGTTCACCTCCGTGGCAATCGAGCATCCGGCTGCAGCGGTAATGATTGTTAATGATCCTATCGAGGACTTTGGGCGCATTCAGGAACTGGTGCGTGGGGGTTTCATGGTCAGAACCCGAGCGGATGCCAATACGCTCGAGGCGAGAGCCAATGATGCGGAGCGACAGCAGGCGGCCTTTGCCAGCGGGGCACAAGCGGTCAGCACCGACTACTATATGCCGACCAATTCCTTTGGGAATAACTATCGTGTTTGGCTAGCAAGTGGCGAGCGCTGCAACCCTGTGTCTGCGCCGCCCCAGTGCAGGCAGACAGATATAGAACCGTAGACTCAGCAAAAAAAAACCGCCTTGCGGCGG
>JADHNQ010000084.1 GCA_016779425.1 Pseudomonadales bacterium
TCACCGCATCTATGTCGTAGACACGACCATTGCGATGTCCAAGCGCAATGTGAGCAAGTGCCTGATGTACTAGATTCCCCACAGACAGACTGAAGCGATTCTGGCGATCATCGACATCTGCTTCGCTATCCGTCTCGACGGCCATTGTCTGTCTAACTTCGCCTGATTCAATATTGTGTTCTGTGGCGGCCTCGCCGCCGTAATTATTGTCGCTGAAGTCTTCTGGATTCCATTGGTAGGATGGGGGTAAACGTGCCAGATGTCCTTGCAAAGCGGGTGGGACGAGTGGCTGTTTTTCCGCGTCTTTTTCGGTCGAACGAAATTCGCCGGCCATCGGCGGCAAGTACTTGGCCAGCCCCTGTGGGCGTTGGCTGTGGGATGCGGTGCTAAGCCAAAGACTACTTTCCGCTCGAGTACATGCGACATAGAGCAATCGCTTGGTCTCGTTTTCTCGCCGGTTTTTCTCTTCAAAGGCAAGCCAGTTATGCACCGAGTCGTTTTTTAAGCCAATCAGCAGGTCATCATTATTAGGTCGCCACAGCATGATGTCAGTCTCTTCTGATCGAGACTGACGCCCGAGATTCGGCAAGATGACATCGGTGAATTCGAGTCCCTTGGACTTATGGATCGTCATAACCTGAACGGGCGATTCACTCATATCCTGCGCATAGAGATTTTCTGTCTTCGCATGCACGGCATCCGGATCCAAGGCACTTTCTCCCATGGATTCAAGCAGATCGAACCAGTGCTGTGCCTGAGACAAGCTCGTTTGTGGATAGGCGTCAACGCCGCCAAGTCTCATCCAGCAACCCTCAATAACCTCAGTAATCGGCAGTTCGTACAATCTTGGTCTGGCCCATGACATCGCGGCTGCAAACCGCTCCACCGCAGGGTCGACTTTAGCTTGCTGCAGCGTAAAAGCCTCAAGGTCTGGCGCGTTCGCAAAGTGCTCGAGATCGTTCAGCGACAGACCGATCATCGGGCTGCGCAATATGGCGTGCCAAGCTATCTTCTCTGCTGGACGTAGCAGAAGCGTGTGTAAGCTCATCAAATCAGTGACAACCGGTGACTCGGAAAGGGCGTCGATGTCAGTACTGGTATAGCCAATGTTCGCAGCCCGCAGCGCTCTGAGTATGTTCGGCAGGTGTGTGCGTGCTCTGCATAAGATGCCGATGCGATACTTTTCTTCTGCGTGATGCAGCTTGAGCAAGGCCGACACGTGATTGGCAATCGCCCGGGCCTCAAGCTGTTCGTTTGGGAACCCCTGAAGATGTATGGCAGGTGCATTGCCCACGACGTTGGAATCGGGTATTTGCGCAACCGCTGAGGAGAAGGGTATCGCTCCAAGTTTCGGAAAAGCGCTTCGAGGAAAGAGTCGCCCAAACAGATCGTTGTTCCAGTTAACAAGCCCAGGGCTGGAGCGAAAATTCGCCCGCAGTTGAATAGGCTGGAGGCCCACGTTTGGTAGGCCGTTTTCCCAACACTGGCTGAAGATCGATACATCTGCGTCGCGAAAGCGATAAATTGATTGCATCGGGTCACCCACAGCAAAAAACGTATTGCCCCCTTCCGCACTCCACCCGTCGGTGAGTAAACAAAAGAAACGATACTGGCTGCGCGAGGTGTCCTGAAATTCGTCAACGAGTAGATGCTTGATCTTGTAGTCCCAATATAGAGCCAACTCCGTTGGTCCCTCTTCATCTCGCAGGCCCTGGCTTGCACGCATTAGCATGCCCGTAAAATCTATGGTCTGGCGTTTGCGCAACAGCGTTTCGAGTTCAGACGCGGCAAGCGCCAGGGTCACACCGGTGGCAATGACTTTGTCAGAATTCTCATCGATCTCAGGCAGCATCGCGCAGGTTTGCAGCAAACTCTCTAAGTTCCGCTCGCGTAATTCTTCGAGCCAGTCGACTGTCTGGGCCTTGAGTGCGCTGTCGGTAAATGCCTCACTCTGTCGACGATCAACGGTTTTTCTGATGCTGCCGGTTTGGGTCAAAATGATTGGCAGTAAAGCTTCTAGGCTTGGTTGCTTGCCGGTCTCCCTCGCCAGGGTATGAATCATTTCATGGTCGCTAGGCGTTAGTGCCGCAGAGACCGACGCTAAAATTTCGCGACGCAGGTCGCTTACCGCACGGGTCATTGTCTGTTCTATTGCTGAGCCGTCACTCAGGGCCAACGAGGTGATTAATGCGGTGACATCCAGCCACTGATCCCGCTTGGCCAGCATTGAGCTGAGTACACGCTCCGCGGTGTTGGCATTGTTGTCTAGGGCCGCCAGAAACTCCGCGACGAATACTCCACTTGGGTCATCGGAAAACAACCGGCCCAGAGTATTTTGAGCCGCCTGAAGATAGAGCGGGGCGGGCTGCTCCTCGATGCGCATGCCCTCAGCGCTTTGGCTGCCAGGAATTTGCGTGGCAATTTCTGTCGCGAAACTGTCGATGGTTTGAATCTTCATGCGCTGGGGATTTTGGCTGAGACGCCAGTTCAGCGACCGATCCTTATCCCGGATCGCCTGGGTCAATGATGTGTTTTTTTGCAGTTCCTGGAGCACGCGCTGCTTCATTTCAGCTGCGGCTGCACGGGTGAAGGTAATTGCGAGGATTTCCTCGGGGTGTGCCACTTGCGCGAGTAATCTCAGGTAACGCTCTACAAGCAGTGATGTTTTCCCGGATCCAGCAGGTGCCTGTACGATAAATGAATCAGTTATCTGCAGGGCGCGGTCGCGCTCGGCTTGATCTGGTGGTGCGGTAGCTGCTTTCGTCACATTACTGCTGCCATTTTGCGTTTTTCATCCACACGACACAGCGATTTGAGATGACAGTACCGACAGGCGTTGGGTTGTGGATTGACTCGGGCGTCCCCAGCTCCAATTTGTCCGGCCAAGTGCTCCAGATCGTGCCGCCATTGTGCTTGCTGGGCTGCCCAGCTGTTGTCAGGCTCATTGGTTTTTATCTGCCGGTGCTTGGTTGATACCAGCTGCGGATTTTTGTCACCTACCCCGACAATTTTTTGGTCATCGTGTCTTAGTTGCGCGTAGTAGACACCCACAATGTCGTCGCGAATGAGACTGTATAGGGGCAGTTGCGGTGCGGTCATCAGTTCGCTGAGTGCCGCTGCGGTTGAGGCTTTGCCAGACTTATAGTCTATGACAACGAGGTCATTGCCGACTTTGTCTAGGCGATCAATGCGCACTTGCAGCTGCCAATCCCCAAGACTGACGGTATGACGCTGCTCGGTTTCCACAACCTCAAAAGTGTCCCGACCTGCCTCAAGTGCCAACCAGTCTTTAACAAGGTCTATCAACCGGCTTTTTTCGCTTTCCGCGAAAGGCTTTGGTAAGTGGCCGTGCCGCTTCAACGCCTGCGCGCAGATCGACGTCAGAGAGTCTTCGGCCAAGGCCTGTGCTTGGTTGGAATCTGGGGCGAGAGAATAAACCTTCTCCAAAACCCAGTGCAGTAATGAACCACGCTCCCTGGCGTCCAGTAAATCTCGTGCATCCGCAGGTTGCGGCAACCCCAAGCGGTAGGCCGCGAAACTCATGAATGGACACGCTGCTTGAGTTTCCAGTCTGCCGCTGCCACCGGCGATGAGGCCTACGGCGGTGGCAGAGCCATGACTATCTTGGCTTTCAATCAGAGCAACTTTGCTCGGTTGCATGTGCGGGTGCCGATTGCTCAATTGAAATGGCGTGAAAGCCTCGCTGTCGGGGGTAACGTCACAAATGCCTCCAAGCAGGGTTGTTGGCTCCATGGGCATACCCTTGTCGCTTTGAGCAAAGCTGAAACATATCTGCGCACTGCGCTGCAGCCATCCATCAAGCATCCGCTCCGCAAAGGCGAGCTCCTGGGTTTGGGAACTTCTGGGAAGGCCATGTGCCAGAGCAATCCCGCGAGAAATGAACGATGAGAGCTTGGCTTTGCCAGGAAACTGCTCGGCACTCATGCCGCACACCCATAAGTGGGTGAATGTTAGGCCCGTAGATTCAAGCAATCCTAGGATTTGAATGTTGCTGGCCAGTCTTTGTGGTGCAAAGGTTTTATCGAGGGACCAATCAATGATGTTCAAAGCTTCTTCATAGGTGAGCAGTGTTTCATCAGTTTGAAGAGCCAGTGTCGCAAGTATTTCCTGAATTTGCTCCGTCGCCTGATATTGAAACGAGCCTAGAGCGTTGGTCATCGGCCATTTAGCCGATGTCAGTAACTCGCGCAGGTGTTTTATCCAGCGATCCAGTCGAGCGCGGGAGGGCAGTGCTGCCGCAAGACTGAGCAGAGCCTGGGCTTCAGCTGCCCGGGCAAATGTGGTGATCTGTAGGTGCCGACGAGTCTGTTCTGGCCAGTTCGATTTTAAATCGCTGCACCAGGGCAGAGATAGAAAAGGCGAATTGAGCATGGGAGCAAGAGCGGTTTGATCTGCGGGCTGGCGTAGCCAATCGAGCAATATGCGAGCGTGGCGCCACACGGGCTGATTGACAAGACTGTTGCCGCCGGAAACATCGAAGATTGGCGCACTGCTCCCCGACTCTGGAGACAAGGCCGCAGAGAACTGCCGCAAGACACGATCATATTGTGCATCTAAATTTGGCACCACGACGCCGATGTGTGCGCTAGGAGTGGCTTGTAGAACATTACGACACCACTTGGAGGCTGCCATGAGTTCCTGCTCCGGTGTCTCGTAGCTGCGGTAGACCGCGCTCTTGGCACCAGCCCGACCGACCCTGGGCTTGGACGTAAGACCTAAATCAGGGTCGAATCTCGAATGCCAGGTTTGGTTTGTATACAGGGCCACGCCTGACGCCAGCCGCCCGTCGAGTTTTTCGAAAAATCGAATTTCGTCCGGCGCTAAGTGCTCGATGTCGATCAGCAGAGGGGGGGCTTGGATAAGTGGTAAAAGATCATCAATGTGCTTGCAAAGCAACCCAGGCAGATCAGCCTCGACGACTTCGGCACTAGAGGTTTCAGGCTCGGCTCTGTGGCACCAATCACTGAAATAGGCGTTTCGACTCGTTAGCATTTGCGGGCTGTCGAGGTCGATGCCATACCGGCGGATCAGCATCCATGCCTCGACCGCACTACGACACTGGTTTTGTAGTCCATCTGGCGCGGTTCGCTGGAACCTCATGTTGATGATATGAGCGGGCAGTAAACGGGTGTGGGTTAGGCCGGCCTCCCTCAGCATTGTGTGCAGGTCTAGCCAGAAACGTCTCAAACTTTGACATCTCAACGTTGTCCACGCTCGCCGATTATCTTCGATCATTGCGTTATCGAATGCATTCGACAGTTCCCTCGCGAGACGCTCATTGGGGGTCAGAACAAGCGATCGTTCGAAATTTTCGAGAAGATGAGGAGGGATATGCGCGAAGGATTCAGGCATAGCTCAGTCTAACCAAGGTGGCAATCTTGGAACAATCTTTTGCGTGAGGTGCTGTCAACAAAACCCAGCTGCGGGTACCATATCGGGCAGCTTCTGTGTCCTTGTGTGATCCATCGGGCATGCGAGAGGCGCCGAATTTCATAGCCAAAACCTCGAGTTATAGGATTAAACATGTGGCATCTCATTGAGGATTTTTTCGATCAAAACCTGATCATGAAAGCATTTCTGGGCTTGGGCTGGTTATCTGTACTGATAATGGTCTGTAGTCTGGTTCAGCAAATCATCGCTTAGACTCCCACCGCGGCCTGTCCGTGACAAGAGCGGGCGAAAGCCGAAAACCAAGCGAAAAGGCTTTGCGACGATGACTTTGGGTGAACCATAAGGAGTGCAATCAGTATGTGGCTTTCTCTGTTAACCGGTGAACAAAAAGAGACGATGCTGCGCCTAGCGCATAACGTGATCGTTTCAGATGGTTTATTGGATCCCAATGAGGAGGGCATGCTAGAGGCATTTCGCCGAGAGATGGGAGTCTCTCGCGATTTTCAGATCGAATACTTAGAGCTGGCGGGAATTGAGGCTGTCTTCGCGGAGCGAAAAGAACGGCTCATCGTGCTGATGAATCTGTGCAAGCTCAGCTACGCTGATGGAGCCTTTGAAATAGAAGAAGAGTGTCTGATCAATGAGATTCGCAAGGCCTTCGACGTGAGTGAAGTTCAGTTCAATATGCTGCAGGGGTGGATAAAGCGGATGATGTCCCTGGAAGCCGAGGGCGCAGCACTTCTCGAGCTATCCTAACTTTTAGATCCGATCGCCTTAAATGAGGATACGTTTTGGAGTTAGACGATGATCGTGAACAGCGTATGCGCTGGCTCGAGACCCTGAAAACAGAACATCGAGACCTAGATGTGGCGATCAATCATCTGACGTCCAGTCGTCATCACGACAATATGCGTATCCAAAGGCTGAAGCGCCGAAAGCTCAAGTTAAAAGATGCGATTCATCAGCTAGAAAGCGAGCTGATCCCTGATCTGGACGCCTGAACGATGTCTGCGACAGACCATGCCAACAGATCTGGCGAGCAAAAAAAGACGATGGAAAAGCCGCTCACTGTGGGTATTTCATCCACTGCGCTGTTCGACCTGAGTGTTTCCAATGAGCTTTATCAGCAAAAGGGGTTGGAAGCTTACCGTCACTATCAAATTTCTCAGGAAGATGTTCCCCTAAAACCGGGAGACGGATTCTACTTAGTTGAAAAATTGCTAAATATCAATAAGTTGAGTGACAAACCTTTAGTGGAAATTCTACTTTTGTCCCGAAATTCCGCAGACACGGGGCTGCGCGTATTCAATTCGATCCGCGCCCATGATCTAGATATTACTCGGGCAGCCTTCTGCGGCGGAGAATCTCCCTATCGCTACATCAAGGCGTTTCGCTGTGACCTGTTTCTTTCGACGAATGCGGACGATGTCCGCTTGGCGCTTGCGCAAAATATCGCTGCAGCAACGCTACTCGGGCGAACACGTCCTTTAAAAGAATCATCTGGTGAAGCGCTGAAACTTGCTTTCGATGGGGATTCAGTGCTCTTTTCAGACGAAGCAGAGCGGGTCTATCAGCAAAGTGGTTTAGACGCCTTTAGTGAATCCGAGCTAGATCGCGCCAATCACTCCCTTGCAGGCGGGCCGTTTAAGGCCTTCCTCTCGGCCCTGCATCGCCTACAGCAAGAATTCCCAGAATCCCCGAATCCTATCCGTACGGCCCTTGTGACCGCTCGGGGCGCACCGGCTCACGAACGCGTGATTCGAACACTTAGAAACTGGGATATTCGATTGGATGAATCCTTGTTTTTGGGTGGTATGGAGAAGACCGAGTTTTTGCGGGCGTTTGAAGCGGACATATTCTTCGATGATCAAGCCACACACTGCGATCGTGCCTCGCCCCATATCCCCACCGGCCACGTGCCTCATGGCATCGCTAATGACGAATAAAAGGCTATAAAAAATATTTTTTTATAATTTAATGGTTATACTTGCGCCTCATTTGAAAGCGGGTTCTTGCGCTTTGTGAAACGACATCTACGGGGCTATCGATATGAAATTGCAGCAACTGAGGTACATCGTCGAGGTGGCGAACCACGATTTGAATGTGTCGGCAACGGCCCAAGCGCTTTTTACGTCTCAACCCGGCGTCAGTAAGCAAATCCGGTTATTGGAGGACGAACTCGGGGTTGAGATCTTTGTCCGCAGCGGCAAGCACCTAACCCAAGTCACACAGGTCGGTCAGCAGATCATTGACATGGCTGATCAGGTGCTCAGACAGGCAGGAACCATCAAGCAGATCGCTCAGGAATGCTCCAATGAGAGTGTTGGCGAACTCACCATCGCCACGACGCATACCCAAGCACGTTACGCTCTCCCAGAGATTATCCGCGCATTTCGCCGCAGTTATCCGGATGTGGCACTGCATATGAAGCAGGGGACTCCTGCACAGATTGCGGAGTTGGCGGCGTCTGGTGCCGCAGACTTTGCCATAGCAACCGAGGGTATGGAGCACTTCAAGGATCTCATTATGATGCCGTGCTACGAGTGGAATCGCGCAGTCGTGGTACCCAGGGATCACCCGCTCGCGAGCAGGGCAGAAGTGCCAGGTTCTATCACGCTTGAGGATATTGCCCAGCACCCGATCGTGACCTATGTTTTCGGGTTCACGGGTCGGTCTCGGTTAGACGATGCTTTTGCAACGGCGTCCCTCGAGCCCAACGTGGTGTTTACCGCCACAGATACAGATGTAATCAAAACCTATGTGAGACTTGGGTTTGGTGTAGGCATCATTGCATCGATGGCATTTGACAAAGAATCAGACTCTGATCTCGTGAGGATCGACGCTGGCCATCTGTTCACATCCAGCATCACGCATATTGGGTTTCGCC
>JADHNQ010000003.1 GCA_016779425.1 Pseudomonadales bacterium
CGGCTTATGGGTGTATGCGCTACCCGATTACTTTTCCGCAGTTGACGGCATCACTGCACAAGGGTACCCCGTAGGCTCATTAGCTTATGTGCTGTGTTGCAGCGGCTTCGCCGCTTTTTTCCTTTTGCGCGAAAGGCGGTAGTCTCCCCACCTGCCTATACCTCTTGCTGGTCTTTTTCCTGTGGAATTCTTCAAATTCAAAATGCCTACAGCGAATGGCAACCTGGGTCAGATAAACCGGCGGTCATGGTGTGTGATCAATTGTTCTCTTCACTCGACAACCCCCACATTATGAAACCATGCGTCTGACAGAGTCGACATCGCCGTCGATGTAGTGATGCTTCAACGCACCAACAACATGCCCGAATATTATTAGGTAGAACAAGTACGGCAGCAAAACTTTATGCAATAGCCCAAAGGGCCTAACAATCTCCATACTGGGCTCAAACAACAGCGGTGTGTCCACAAAAAAGAAATGAGACCATTTTCCGGCACCGGTAGACATCATGTAGCCCGTAATCGGGAAAGCGAATAACACTACATATAGCGAGATATGAACAATATGCGCCAGCTTCGACTCCCAGGGATTAAGCGAACGCGAGAGCGCTGGCCTGGGGCTGACGTGATTCCAGATAAGGCGTACAAAAACCAGAATCAATAAGGTGAAGCCCAGGGCTTTGTGTATTACGTACATGTATTGCAGCAAGCCAATATCGTGGGATAACGCCGACATTAGTACACCCATGGGCATGAGCAAAAGGAAGATAAACGCTGTCACCCAGTGCAGATAGCGAGAATACTGTCCGTACCGCGCCTCTTCATTGGCGTTGGCAAAAGTTTTGTCTGGCTCTCCATTGGCTGTTGCGCCCAGCCACAACATATACAAGCCGCCCACAATCGCGAGGAGAGCCTGAAATGTAAGCAAAAAGGGCTTCGCGACATCCGGTGGCAACGCCGCTTCTTCAAAGTTCGCAAACACACCGTTAAAGCGCATCAGTAACAAACCGCCGCCTATACCCAGTAGCACCAGCGCGCAGCTGAAATAACCGATTCGTCGCGTCGCCCCACTGGGGTGATTAAGCGCAACCGCAATACCCAAGGCAGAGAAGAGCATGGCTAATCCTACCCAGCTATCCAGGTGATAGGGTGCGCGATGATCGTTGTTGGCAATACCGAAACCCTCGGGAACATCCTGCTTCTGTTGCATCACAACGGATTGAGCAGAGACAGGAGCCGCTGGCTCCGATAATTGGACGTCGGCCGCAAGTGCCAGACCAACTTGAGCCAATAGTTCGACTGTTAATAGAAAAACCAAACACGATAACGTACGCATAGCCTTAACCCGCGTTGTGGCGCAATTACTCGATCACTTGCTCGACAACACCATTCACCAATGTGCCAATACCGGACACTTCAACTTCAATAGTGTCTCCCTCCACCAAAAATACCCGCGGGTCACGCAGCGCTCCGGCGCCCTCGGCAGAACCCGTCACAACTACATCTCCGGGTTCCAACCAGTTGATTTCAGAAATATGCGAAACCATCTGGGCAAAAGAGAAAATGAGATCATCCACTTTCATGGTTTGCCGCTGCTCGCCATTAACCCGTGTGGTCAATTCCATGCTTTCGATATCCAGGCTGTCGGCAGTGGCCATGCATGGGCCAAAGCCACCGCTGCGATACGCATTTTTCCCAGTGGTCACCTGGTTACTGCTGACTTGATAAAAACGCGCCGAGCCATCATTGAAAGGCGCGTAACCCGCGACATAATCCAGCGCGTCTTCCACGCTGACGTTGCGACAACGCCTGCCTATGATCAGCGCAATTTCACCCTCATAGTCAAATGCTGGTTCTTTCAGCGGTTTTTCCAACGCTTCGCCAGAGGCGACCAGAGTGTTAGTAGCACGCAAAAAGAACATCGGCACCTTGGGTATTTCTTTCAATCCCATCGCATCTTTCGCTTCAACGTAGTGAGAGTGCGTATTCATGCCCGCAGCCCAGACAACGCCGGGATTAGGGATCACAGGCAGAAGCTGCACATCTTCCAGCTTGGTATCGATCGGAGCGTCCTGGACAAAGGCGGCCGCCTCTTCCATACCGGCTGCCAACAATGATTTTAAATCAGCGAATTGGCCGCCCAGTGGCCCACCGAGGTCGATAATGCCATTGTCGGTCATCACGCCGTATGAGTGGTTTCCGTTCTTGATATAACTTGCGAGTTTCATTTCACTTTTCCTCAATACAAAAAATATAAATGCTCGATACTTTTTTTAAAATCGCTTTAGGCAGCGCGACGGCGACGCCACCTGCGCCATACCCAAATCACCAACAGCGCAACCGCCACCTTCCCTACCGTACCGTTTTGCACATACCGTAAAATAAATGTGGCCATGCGCGCCCCAACAGCGGTCGCTGGCTCAAGCTCCAAAATAGTGCCTTGTGGCGTAAGTTCTATGCCACGCAATCCGGGGTGATCTGGGGAAACACGGTAGGAAGTCTGCATCGGGTGAAACGGATAAGCTAAGGGGCGTTCGAGCGCGCCCAGGGCGCTCACCGGCGAAACATATTCCCACACCACCTCGCCTTGCGGTGTGACCTCAAAAAGATGCCCGTACTGTCCTGACGTGACATGGGTATTACCATTGGGTAATCGATAGGCACTCCCCATTTTGAAACTGGAGATTGCCTGAGGGTCTGCGGCTCGGAAGCGCCAGACGACCCTTCCGGTATCAGTATCAATTTCATCAATGGTGGTGTAGTCATCCGTATTGCCCAATACAAGACGCCGCAGGCTCCACAACATCGATTCCAATGGATTTTCGGGCTTGGCGCCGCTGCGTCCTACCCCGTTATTGTGAACCAGAAGATTGCCGGCACCGGGCAAACCCGGCGCAACCCAGTTTGGGCCATGCGCCGCAAAAAAAAGTCTGTCGCCCGGATCTTTCCCCACATGGGGTTTACCTGCTCCATAGTTACCCGGGTTGCCATAGCGGCGCGCAATAGCGCCGGCGGGCCCGCGCGCTGCTTCAATACCGGCCTGAGGGTTGTCATAGTTAGCAGTGCTGTGGTCGATGATGTAGACCTCACTGGCAATTCGCGCCGTCACCATTATCTGGTCGTTGCCCGCGTGATAATCGATGACGCCGCTGTGCGCCATATCTCTGTTCACCTCGGTCAGATTGAGTTCAGTAATATTGATATCAACACGCCCGGGGTCATTCTGGTTGCCATGCATCGCGCTGCTAAAATGATCTTGAAAGCGCCACTCCCAAACGATATCGCCCGCTGGGTTTACCTCCACCAATTTGTTAGGCCACAGCGTTTCTACACCGTTACCAATACGCTCTTGCGTGGCGCCTAAGGCTATAGCTTCTGCTCGCGTAATCTCTTCAAACGCCATAAAGAGCGTATTACCATTTTCCAGACGATAGTAATCATCGCGCAACCGAGTTTGTTGGCCCGGGCTCTTATACTCCCACACCAGTTTGCCCTGCCAATCCAGCTCTTGAATGATGGTGCCCGGACCGGTTTTGTCTCTTCCTTTGTCAGTTCGCTTAATACCGCGCAGCAAATGTCCGTTATCCAGCAAGCGTGCAACCATCGAGACACTCATTTCCTGTGGCAACGGCCAGCTGTGTACTACCTGACCTTCCATGTCTATTAGATAGGTTGCGCTGGCATTCTGGGGTGACAGCAAGACGTAGCCGCCATAGGACTTATTTTGCTGGTATTGCTGCACGCCGGTGCTGGCGTCGCCGTCACGATTACGCTGATTGAATACCAGGTCGCCACTGACAGTAACCGACTCCCTCTGCAGTGCTTCAGCGTAGGGAGTGAAACGAATATTCCCGGTGGCACTGATCATTTGGAGCGCCAGCATTTTAATTGGGTTCACCTTAAAGCCTTCCCCTGCCGCCGCGTCAAATGCGTCAATATGGGGTTGCAGCCGCGCCACAATCTCGGGGTGCGCTGCCGAGAGGTCACTGTTCTCCAGGGGATCATCGACAATGCGAAACAGTTCCGTCGTAGGGTCTACCCACGGCAGCGGAGGACCATCGAGACGAACTAGTTTCCAGTCATCGTCTATGACGCCGGCACCCGCCAGCGGCATTCCAAACACGAAGGGCGGGCGGCGGTCTGCGGCATCTCCCAGCATCACATTCCAGCGACTAATGCCATCCAACTTGCGATTTTCATCCCTTGTTATTTCAGGTGTGTGCAACGCGGCAACAGGGAGACCGGCGGCTTCAAATACCGTGGGCAGAATATCTTCTACCGTTATCATCTGTTCAATTTTGTCTTTACTGTGCAGAACTCCAGGCCACCAGGCCGCTGCTGGAACACGTATCCCACCCTCCAGCGGAAACGTCTTGCCGCTGCGCAAGGGGTCGTTGTTTCCAGCGGAAGAATGCGAAACAGCACTCGCGGGAAACTCTGAAGAACCGCCGTTGTCGCTCATAAAGACAATCAGGGTGTTGTGTGCAATATCTTCAGCTTGTAGCGCCTTTAGAACTTCGCCGATACCCACATCCATGTTATCTACCATGGCTGCATAGACGCGCCGTTCCTCTTTTTCGATCTTCGAATAAAGATCAATCGAGCTTTGTGGTGCCGCCTGCGGCCCATGCGGAGCGTTATAGGCCAACAGCATAAACAGCGGACGGGACTTATCCCTATGTTGCAACAACTTAATCGCTTCAGCGGTGATTAGCTCGGTAGAGTAGCCGTCCTCGTGCACAGTAACGCCGTTGCGCTGCCAATCGACGGCACCCATCAAACCGTGATCGTAGTAGTCGATGAAACCGCCCAGATGACCGTAGAAATGATCGAAGCCGCGGTTGTGCGGAAAATATGCTGGCGTCGCGCTCCCTAGATGCCATTTTCCTACTAGAGACGTTTGGTAACCTACCTCGCCTAGCCACTGCGGCAACAGTTTCGTGTACAAAGGCAGACCAGGCGAATCGAACGATGAAATTGGCTGTGTCATGCCAGTACGCAGCGCCGACTGCCCGGTCAACAATGCGGCTCTGGTGGGAGTACAGCTCGGATAGACATAGAAACGATCCAACTCCACACCTTCACGTGCAAGTCGATCAATATTGGGCGTGCGTATCTCACTGCCGTGATACCCAACGTCGTTCCAGCCCAGATCATCGGCCAGTATTAGAATAATGTTTGGTCTTTGGTCTGTATCTGAAACATCACCATCAGAGCTAGCGAAAGCGACGGACGAAAACATTAGCAGCCAGTAGGTGACGGCCAAGAAGGCCAGGGTCAGGCTGGGTGCGTTGAGCTGTGGAATCGTATCGTCCTGAAGTATTGAGCGAGCAGCCATAGTGATCTTTTAGTTTGGGCGTGGACGTCACAAACGATAATTTAATACTTGACAGTATACAAGTTAATAACAATTATACTTGTTAGTTACTAGTTTATTGTGCCCAAAGAGTACTCGAACTGCCCTAGAAATGAACGAAGACTCGCCGGACGATGTCAGCGAGGCTATTGCCAACTGCGGTTTAGGAGACCAGACCTCATGAGCGAAGCAATTCCAGTCCCCAGCAAGTTTGCTCATCTGGTGCTCAAGACCAGCCGCTTCAAGGAACAGCGCAAGTTCTATCAGGATCTTTTAGGCGCGCGCATTGTGCACGAGGCACCCGGCATCGTTTTCTTGAGCTACGACGACGAGCATCACCGTCTGGCGATCATGGAGCGCCCGGGGATTTTGCCAAAGCTACATAACATGGCCGGTGTCGATCATCATGCATACACCTATGACACTCTCGAAAACCTGCTCATTACCTGGCAGCGCATGAAGGCCGATGGACACGAACCAGTATGGTGCGTTCACCACGGCGGTACCATCTCGATCTATTATCAGGATCGAGACAAAAACGTCATCGAAACCCAGGTTGATGTTTTCAACTCTGTCGAGGAAACCAACGAGTTTCTTCTTGGAGATGATTTTCAATCGAACCCGATTGGCGTTGACTTCGACCCCGAAGACCTCTGGCAGCGTCTCGAGGAGGGTGAGGCGTGGGAGACGCTAAAGCTGCGCACACCCAGCGGACCTCGCGACCCGGCCACCATTCCACGCGCATACCTCGGGGGCTTTGCGTGGACTATGCTGCAATTGAGGAGTCGCCTAAGATGAGCGTAAAGTTGGAGCATGTTCCCGTTGCTATTGTAGGTGCGGGGCCAATCGGCCTTACTGCTTCCTGCTTACTGTCGCAGGCCGGTATAAAACACATCTTGCTGGAACAAAGCCCAGGCTTACATCAATGGCCCCAGGCTCATGTTGTCAGCGCGCGCACCATGGAAATACTGCGTGCAGCTGGCATCAGCGAACCGGCACTGCGGGCCAAAGCAGCGCCCCTGGCCGACATGAGCTATCTCAGCTGCTGGGTACACACACTGGCGAAGGAGCCCTGGGGCGGCTTCGCACTGCTAAGCCCCGAGAATGCTGATTACCTCGTTCAGGTACTGCAAACCACACCCACACCAAATGCAAATATCCCACAGGATAAGCTTGAGCAGATACTGTACCAACATGCGCAGGCAGCACCGGTTGTCGACATCCGCTTTGGGCACCAACTGAAAAGCCATGTGCAGAGTGCCAAAGGGGTGATCGCCAGCGTTTGCAATCGTGAAGACGACACGCTCTACGAGATAAACGCAGACTTTCTGATTGCCTGCGATGGTGCCGGGAGTGCCGTCCGCCACCAATGTGGGATTGAGATGCGCGGACCGAGAAGCTTACAGCACTGGGTTACCGTGGTACTGCAGGCTGATTTTCGACACCTCGTCAAAGCGCATCCCGGCTTACTCTACTGGACTTACGGGGCCGAGCGAACCGGACTTTTTATCGCCTACGACATCGACGACCGATGGGTCTACATGCATGCCTGCGAAGAAGGACAAGAGATAACAGATGAGCAACCTAAGCAATGGGTAAGGAGCGCGATAGGCGACGACACTCCCTTTAAGATAGTGCACACAGATCGCTGGAGTATGTCTGCACAGGTAGCGCAACACTTTCGCGACGGGAGGATATTCCTGGCTGGCGATGCCGCCCATCGCTTTCCACCTACCGGTGGCATGGGTATGAACACGGGCATGCAGGATGTGTTCAACCTGTGCTGGAAAATCGCTCGAGTTGTTAACGGCACCAGTGCAGTAGCGTTATTGGACAGCTACGAACACGAGCGCCGTCCCTCGGTTGAGAGAAACTGCGAGCAAAGCAGGGTAAATTTCCAAAAGATGAGCCAGGTCGAGGAAGCTATCGGCATTAGCAGTAATGTCGAAAAAACCCGTGAAAACTTGAACCTGCTAGACATCGACGACACCCATTCGCAACAGCGGCGTGAAAGGATTCAACAATCTATTGATGCGCAAAGAGACCACTTCTTTATGTTGGGCATGGACCTGGGCGTTTGTTACGACGGTGCCCTGATACAAACATGCCCGGAAGAAGCACCGCAGAACAACTACCGAGCCAGCGAATACAACCCCAGCTCAGCCGCTGGCAATCGTTTACCCCACTGCTGGCTCCAGGAAGGCGACAAGCAGCTGTCCACCCACGATATTGTGGCCAGCGTGAAGCTCACGCTGCTGACCACCAGCGACGGCTATCAGCAATGGGCGCAGGCCTTGACCGATACAGGTACTGACAATATCGAGATGCAAATAATTGGAAGCGCACACCTTGCGCCTGCTGATGATGGATGGGATACATTGATCGGAATCAAACAATACGGCGCGCTGCTGATAAGACCAGACCGGCACATCGCGTTCAGTACGGACAAATTTAGTGAAGACGCTTGGGTGGAACTTTCGCAGTTGCTGAAAAACTATCAGGTGGGATAAGGAATGAGAAACCCTGTAAGCCTTCCCTGGGTACTGAAAAGGTAACGCCGCCAGATCAGCGAAATTCAACCTGATGAACATAAGCAACAAGAACAATCTGGTCAGATTTATTTCTAGCTACCTCTCCTTTAGCTAGAATAAATCGGTCCCAGAATTGCGGCCCTGGAATTGCGCGGCCGAGCTGAACACTACTTTGCAGTCTCGCCGCCAATTCGGGTCAACAGAAATTCCGTCGTGAGGGCAACATGTCGATCAATCATCTTTTCTTCCATCACGTCTACTCCGAACAGTAGCTTGGATTCAGGTGCCATACTGTAAACAGTCGTACTGCTGCCCAGAAACATGTAATACCAATAGAGAAATTCGTCTTGTTCTATTGGCAGCGCTTCCATCGCAGTGTGTTGCAGCCATTCCATTATCGGACGAACGTAGGTGTCAACGATATAGTGTAAACGGGGCGTATCGCTCTTAGCCTCCTGCATCATCAACTGATTGAGCTCAGGATGTGCGGCATTAAAACGCACCTGACTGCGTATGACATACGCAATTCTCTCTTTCGGAGGCAAGTCCCTATAGAGCTCTGCACGATCCTTTGTGTGAGTTTCAAGTAGGCCAAACACTTGGTCTAGCGCAGCCTTCCAGAGTGCCTCTTTATTGTCGAAGTGGTAATTGACCAGGCCTCGGTTTACACCGGCAACATTTTCTACTTCTCGGATGCTTGTGCCATCGTATCCCCGCTCGGCAAAAAGTCGTATCGCGGCCACGCGGATTTTCTCAATAGTGATTTCTGCGCGTTCCTGAACAGCGCGCTGGCGGGGCCTGGCCGCGGCTTTGATCTTCGACTCTATCTGGGCCTTCGCGCTAGCCCTAGTTTTGGTTGGTTTCTGTGCCATCGAATACCTGCATATTGGTTGCGAAAAACTTGTGCGCCATGACAGCTGGCTTTTACTGTCACGCCGAAGGAAGCCAGAACATTATACTTGACATAAAGCAAGTATAGTTAAATACTAATTTTTATCGAAATTTTTCAATTGCTTAAGCTTAAATAAGTGCCATTCGGGTCCGAGTAAAAGCTAATCATCACCATCCTGCAAGCCCTGCATCATCCGCGTGGACGCATCACCGGCAGTCAGTATTTTCTGGCAGTGCTGGTATAGCAGCTTGCCTTGTTTAGTGAGTTTGAGCGCGCGTGTAGTGCGCTGGATAAGGCGGACGCCCAGTTGCTCTTCAAGCTAGCGGAGTCTCAGGCTGACGCTAGAGTTTGGCAGCTCCGGCTGCCTTCTCGCCCCGGTGATACTTCCTTCTCGGGTAATGCAAAAAGATTTTGCGATAGGGTTGTAGCAAAAACAGTGTCTACCGTCGTGTAAACACTGTCCATATTAGCAAATTAGCAGGATTGGAGTGAGCGCCAATTCTAGAAACTTGATAGGCAAAGATTGATGGCAATGGAATTATGGACTTGGGGTACACCCAATGGCTGGAAGGTCAGCATCATGTTGGAAGAGTTAAAGGAGGCCGGTGTCGCTTTACCTCCGGTTGACGTTCGACATGTGAACTTGATGAATCGCGAGCAGTTTTCCGAAGCATTCACTGCGATCAACCCTAACCAGAAGATACCTGGTCTCGTTGACGGGGACAGCAAGCTGATGGAGAGCTGCGCTATCCTGCTGTACCTCGCAGAGAAATACCCGACGTTCCTGCTACCCTCAGATGAATCCCGCTGGGAAGTTATCCAGTGGCTGTTCTGGCAGGCAGCCGGTCTTGGACCCAGCTTCGGCAACAAGCTTTCCTATACCCGCTATATGGACGATATTCCGGCAGAACAGAAGGTGCACCCTCTAGAGCGTTTCAGCACGGAGGCCCAGCGCTTGCTTCGCGTGCTGGATAAACAACTAGGAGGGCGGGACTACATTTGTGGAGAGACGTTCACAGTCGCTGATATCGCTTGTTACCCTTGGGTTCGCGGTTGGAAATGGAGCAAGGTTGATATTTCCGGCCACGCCAACGTAGTTGCCTGGGTGGGAAGGGTCAGAGCGCGTCCTGCTGTTGAACGCGGGCTTGCCTATGGAACCCCCAAAGATGAAATCGATGGGTGGAGTGAAGAAACCAAGCGGCGCTATGCCGCACTAGGCAACTCGATTGCCTCGAACGATAGCATTGCCTCGAATAACTGAGCCGTTATTCCACAAGAGCTGGACTGAAGTTTGCTTAGATAATGACAGGAACAAATGACTGCGAACGTGCGCTAGAGGTTTATGACGGGATGACTACAATTAAGTTACCAAAAGCGCTGGTGTACCACAGCCGGGCGGCGGGGAGTCTATAAAAAATAGTTGAGCGTGAATTTGACTAGGGCGAAGTATTCAAGGCTATTGAAATTGAAGTTCAAACCTATTTTTTTCCTGTGCTACGGCGTATTGATTCGGGTACGTTATTTTCTATTGTCTTTGTCCTTCGAGAGACGCTGTAAACGCTGGATTATTTCGCTTGTGGGATTTAAGCCTCTGTATGGCGGCATCCATCACCGTTGACTGAAATTCCAGGATACCAATCTTATACCCCTGGGTTTGCTGAAGATATTGCCAGTAACGTTGGACGTTGGGACGTTGGTCGCCGCGCAGGAAAAACTCCATCCAATCGGCTTCCACCAATCGTTCCAAGATGACCAGCCAACTGATATCGGCGAGCGTGAGTTGGTTGCCGATAATATGGGGTCCATTACCCAGGAGATGTTCATCCAGCGCGTCCAAATGCAATTCCATATTATTGCGTGCCTCTCCGAGTGCGTTCATGAGTGGCTTTATTTTGGTGAAGCCACTCAAACCTCTGAGTTTCATTATCATGAAAATGGCCGCACGAGATCGAATCCTGTGGAACAGCAGTCCTTCAAAAATGAGTCGTAGCGGGATGTCTTGCAGAGCGGAGACCATCAACGGTGTCGTTAATAAACCGGCGCAGTTTGCTGCACTGCGTTTGATGTTAGTGGTTGGGTCATCACCGGTGAGGGAGGCCTTATCTATCCAGGTTTGCATTGCTGCCCTATCTGCTTCATCGGCTGGAACCAGGGTATTGCCGCCAGCCCCCTCTTTTAGTTTGGCTAAATAGGCGATGATCGCATGTGATTCGTAGACGGGGTGACCATTGTGAACAAGTGTGGGCACCAGCCCGCCCGGGTTGACTGTCAGGTAGTCCCGGCCAATATTCTCGTAGCTGCCAGTTTCAATCAGCTCAATAGGGTGGGACTTATAGTCAATGTCCAGCTCCGCCATACAGGCACGCACTTTTTTGGAGCACAGTGAAAGGTTGTTGTGGTAGAGCTCATATTCCTGCGTAAAAGGCAGAGAAATATCCTTATGAAGACCGGCGGGCATATCACGGGTTTTTCGGTGACTCTTTTCCCAGAGAAACCAGCTCACAAGTCCGACCAGTAGGGTCGATGAAAAAATCATTGGAATCATTTCAGTTCTCAGCATCCTTCATTTTGGTTCGAAGCCAGCAACGTCACACAGAGTCTCTTTTTTCAGGCGCTGCTTCAGATGCAGCGCTGCGGTTATTAGCTTTGGTGGCAGCGGTGATTGCACTTCGTTGGCGAACTCCGGTTTAGCCAGTAAACCCTGATACCATGTGGTGACTCGCGGATGCTGCTGTGCAAACGGATAGCCAGCTTCCTTTAGCCTGTGTGTGTAAATAAACCATGCGATGTCCAGCAAGGTTATTTCAGAACCGCACAGGTAAGGCTGGCTGGCCAGCTGTTGCTCAAACCTTTGGTAAACAGCATGAAACTTTCTGGCACTTTCCCGGGCGCCGGTATCAGTAATTCCTTGCTTTGCGTAGTCGTGCCAGAAATTGAGCTCGATTGCTTTTTGTGTATCTTGTTGCCCTTTGATGGTGCCCGCCTTGCTTTCCATTGCCGCCAGCGATTGGGGCTTCTTCTGTGCCAGAAATTTTGGTACGACAAAGCGCATCGTCAGTGCGCGTAAATCTAGGTGCAGATTGTCTTCTTCTTGCAGGCTGGCAATTATCTCGTCGCGCAAAGCTGCGGGAATCAAGTTTGGCTCGGGAAAACTCTCGTCCAGGTACTGCAAAATGTCGTTGCTCTCAATGTGCACAACACCGTCATGTACTAACACTGGCACCAGACCGCGTGGATTGATGCCCAGAAACCAGGGTTTAAAGTTTTCCTGTGTTGCCAGGTTCAGCGGACGCGGCGCCCAGTCGATACCCTTGAGGTTCAAAAAAATACGCGTTTTCTGCGAGCAGGCGGAGCCCTGGAAATGAATCAGGTGAATACCTCGCCACTTTAGAACCTCTTTGGTTTCTATGTCCGATTCCAGCAATTGCACCATTGTTTTTTACATCCTCCTAAAACCAGGGGCGAGCAGGGAGTTCCATTGCTTTCTTCAGCATGCCTAGTGTTTTCGGTTCGATCTTCCCTGACTTAATAGCGCGAAAAGCCGCGATCATACGTTTCAGGCTGAAGTGCGGACGCATAGCAGGCGGTACATCATCGCCCCAGGCCCACAGACTACCCATATCAAGTGGGTGGTAACGCGTTTCGAATTCGGCGTCGAACACATCGCCGTCCGCGTAGTGCTCCAGCTCATCACCGGTAGGGTCAAGCCAGTAGTCAAACACCTGACTGCCGAGAATATGCCGACCGATACCCCAAAAATGGTTCCAGCCGTTGAGCTTCAGGTGTTGCTGCCCCTGGCCAATGCTGTCGATGTCCAGTGTTTCGTATGCGCTGTGCATGTATTCTGCGGCCGCATTCTGCACTAAGACAACAGTGTGGTGATCAGCCGGTGTGGCACCCTTGTCTAGGCGATTGAACGCCAGCGCGGGTGTGCCATCTTCCAGGCACTGCACATCTGTTGGGATAATGCCGAGATGGCGCATATACCAATGGATAGATTCTTCGAAGTTGGACACCGACAGTACATAGTGGCCCAGGCGATGTACCGGGGAAGGCCCAGTCTTTGTTCTAATCCCCGTGTTGACCCGGACTTTCTCCGTGGGCGTGTTAACGGCAGGACGTTGGCGCTGCGGCAATTCGTCGACCAGCTCGCGGCCCCAAACCAAATCTACAATGAAGCCGTCCGGATCGTGCAGGCGGACTCTTTGGCCACCGCCGGGTCCATCAATGGCGCTGATGGGCTGCGCACAAATTTCGCTGACGCGATGCAGTTCTTCTTCGCTGTTGACGCTATAACCTGCGCCGAAAAAACCGTTGAGCTTGCCAATTTTATGCGCAACGTAAAAATAAGGCAGGGCTCCTGTGCCGCGCATATAGAGCGCGTCAGGTGTCTCTTGTGCTACCTGAAAACCGAAATCGACAAGGAACGCCTTTTGTAACTGCAGGTCGGTTTTGTTGAATAGTATGTACGCTATATCGCTGGCCTTAACTATAGGCTCAGCCTTGTTAATTGAAATGCGGCCGATTTTTTCGCGCGCTTGCTGCGAGTGGAGTTCAGAGCCTGGGTAGTTTAAGTCGTTATAAAAATCAGTCATGGCGTCGCCATATCAGTTGATCCTGCATATCTCGCGTAGTCGCAGTTAGGGTGAGCCTATCTTCGACAAACTGATACTTGCGAGTAAGGGTGGTATCAATCATTTGCGGTATGAGCGCTTCACGAACCCGGTGGTGCACCTCACCATCAGCAACATCAAAGGGGCCGCAGTAGGCGACATAACCTGTGCATGCCAGGTAGAACTGTCTCATCAAGTCCATTTGGTCACTATCCAATGGGCCAGCGGGATGCTCGAGTATGCTGCGTTTAAGTGCCTGGATGGTATTACGGTCATCTGAAACGGCTTTGCGTCCTGTTTCCATCAATGTGGCTGATACCCAGCCATCGGCGGTATACATAATGTGGCCGACAGCATTTCCGCCGTAGGCGTGGCGCTTCTTTCCTGAGCCTACGTTCACTACGCTCCATGCCTGTAGCTCCCATGTGCCGACAAATTGTTTTGTTTCTTCGTTCATTTCTGGGGTTTTTCGAGCGCTCTTTGGACGCAATAAACTAGCGGATAACAAGTATAATTTATAATAACTTGTATTTGGTCAAGTATTAAATTGCCGTGTGTCACGGCTACACCCAAACTAAAAGATCAATACGGGGCTTTAGAAATGTAGCTGGACGCCACGAGATTTTAATTTGGTGGAGGCGGCGGCAGTTTGAGTCTTCGCTATCAGGCGCACCGATGAGGACCTTGCCTTTGCCCGCTATGCCACTCGCGAGCAATCCCTTCAAAGGTATTGGCGCTATCCGTGCGCGCCGTCGCCTTCATGAGTTTTTTGTACTCGCTAGGATCAGTTCCCGCGGCGAGTTGCGTTCTCGCTGCATCGCGAGTGGCGCGCGCATCCTTTAGTGAGATTTCGGGGTAGGGGCCGATGGCAAGTCGTTTCTCTTTTCCGCCGAATCGATACTTCAATCGCCAGAGTTTGCCACCTGCTTTGGTCACCTCGAGTTAGAGTCCTTTCTCGTCATAGAGCCCGTAAGTCTTGTCCTTGGGCTTGGCGTGATTAATGGCAACGATGGTCAGCGACATGTGGGGGCATTTTCAGGAGTTTAATTGGATATGCCCCCAGGTGCCCCCAGATGCCCCCAGATGTCACGAGACGGCTTTGGATTGTCTTGGATCATTGAGGTATAAAAAACCCCGTAGATACGGGGTTTATGAGATGTAGCTGGACGCTACGAGATTTTAATTTGGTGGAGGCGGCGGGAGTTTGAGTCTTCGCTATCGCTCGACAGACCTCCGCTTCGCTCCGGCCACCCGCGCCGCAACGGCGCGAGTTCAGTCTTTCACCAGTTCCATTAAACGCAAAAAGGGCAGTCTTTACAGACTACCCTTTCCGCGTTTGGTGGACGCGGCGGGAGTCTATAAATAGCTTTAAAATATTGATTTTAATGAATAAAAAATTAAATAAATTTTAATATGCCCCCTGTCGTCACGCTGGTAACGTCGACCTAGAGAGCATGCGGGACAATTAGGTATGACACCATTTAGAGTTTTTTGTTATTTGGGAGGTTTCTTTGCATGAGTCGTAAACAGTGTTTTGTATGCCAAAATGTATACATATAAGGTGGCTGGTAGACTGTTGACGCGATCGTTATTGCGATTGAGAAGCCAATAGTTGTGCCTGCTCGGCATTGAGTTGACCCCTCGCTCGGAGATGGTGGCCTCGGTGGCGACGGTTGGGACGGCGTTACTCCTAACCGTGGTTCAATTGTTGCGCCTGACCACTTTTTCGAGCCGGGGCTTGTGGGCGTATTCCAAAGCCTATCTTGTTCTGTTTCTGGGTGTTTTCATCGGCTTATGGTTGTATGCGCTACCCGATTACTTTTCCGCAGCTGACGGCATCAGTTCACAAGGGTACCCCGTAGGCTCATTACCTTATGTGCTGGGTTGCAGCGGCTTCGCCGCATTTTTCCTTTTGCGAGAAAGGCACTAATGTTGCACGGAAACCTTGGAAGACTGCTCGAGTTGTCTTATTAGTCTAGAACCTGCCGTGGCGCTCAATGTGAGCACCCTTAGGTCCCCACACGCGCTCAACCCATTTGTCCTCGGGTGTTTAAGGTGTCGTCAGTTTTACTTGCATGTACATCTCGTCAAAGTCGCGCTCACGTCATACGCTGTACGCGCGTTTTAGAGCATCGCTGCCACTAACACCCAAGTGGTTGGCAAAACCGCAAAGACGAGTATTCACAGGAAGTAAGAGAACGGCCAGCGCGCAAACGCTGCAGCGACGCGCCTTGGCATTGACAGCATACGCGGGTAGTCGGCAAAGGACTTAATTCCTGACACTCTAGCAATCACTGCCTTAAATCTGGTCGTTCGCGACTCTTTTTGCCTTCAATTTTTTGCCTTCAATTTTTTGTCCACAATTTGTCCGTAAATTCTCATAATGTGCCCCAGAAATTGATCGCATCGGGCTGAACGTGGTGCGAATCTGCGCCGGCTCACCAGCTTGGTATTCAAAGAGGTTACGTGCATGTACAAAACGTCGTGATGTCTACCAACGGTTGGTGGATAGAGGCAGTCCATGCGGGCCAATAATTCAAAAAAGTCTCGCGCCTTCTTACAGCGGTAGCGGGTAAAAAAACACTCAGCAGGCACATCCATTAAGTCAACACCACAAGCAGAATTCGGTTTCGGTACACAAATACGTAAATCCCCCTTTTTTGACGCAACGGTGCGCTGGGGTGCGCGGGACTTTTCGGTTTATAACCATATGTATATTCCGAGGGACTTTGGGGATCCTGAGCAGAATTTTTGGAACTTGGTCAACGAAGCTATTTTGTGCGACGTAGCCGCAGAGCGTCAGGTGGAGATTACGGGGCCCGATGCTGCGCGCTTTGTGCAAATACTGACGCCACGAGACCTGAGCCAATGCGCTGTGGGGCAATGCAAATATGTGCTTATCACCAATGCCGACGGCGGTATTCTTAACGATCCCGTATTGCTTCGATTGGCAGAGAACCATTTTTGGTTGTCTTTAGCCGACAGCGATATCCTGCTCTGGGCGCAGGGTGTCGCCGTTCACTCGGGGCTGGACGTCACGATCTGTGAGCCTGATGTATCGCCGTTGCAACTCCAAGGCCCTCGGTCAGGCGATATTATGGAAGCGCTGTTTGGTGAAGAGATTGCTGACCTTAAATACTATTGGTTACGACATTACACCCTAGACGGTATTCCCCTCGTGGTTTCTCGCACAGGCTGGTCTAGCGAGCTGGGATATGAGATTTACCTGCGAAATGGTGCACACGGGGATGCCCTTTGGGAAAAGATTATGGCGGCCGGGGCGCCGTTTGGGCTAAAGCCTGGACATACATCGACTATCCGGCGCGTAGAAGGTGGCATGTTGTCGTATCACGCCGACATGGATATTCACACTAATCCTTTTGAGCTGGGCCTTGATCGACTCGTTAATCTCGATATGGAGGCCGACTTTATAGGGAAGCGAGCGCTGACGGCGATTCGAGCGACGGGTATTACGCGAAAGCAGGTGGGTGTTGTGATTGCAGGCGAGCCACTCGCCGCGCCGAACACGCGCGCCTGGTCTGTTTGCAGCGGCGCGGGTCAAGTAGGCTACGTTACCTCGGCTGTTTACTCTCCTCGTTTAGGCAAGAACGTTGCACTGGCCATGGTGGATATGGATTACGTGGAGTTGGGAACAGAGCTCACAGTGAGTCTGTCGGGCGAGGACCGCAGTGCGACCGTTGTTGAAAAGCCATTTTACGATCCTAAAAAGCGCCTCGCCTCAGTTAGTTCGGTAACCGCCCAGTCAACGGACATTGAGGTGCCCCAGGTAAGTAATGTTGCTACTGAGGTCGATATCCCGGAGCGCACTTTGGACGCTTTTACACCCGTCAATGACGCCGCCCACGCTGAATCAAGTGCTACCATCGGCTAGGAACTTAAAGATCGTTACATTCTAAATCTCTGGTGCCGCCGGAGCGCACCGAGAGTATGCTTTCCCATTGTCAGGTTAGCCCGTTGGTTATCCCTGCCCTGCAGACAGCGGACGTCTGGCTGACCTGATAATGGGTGAGGTTCGTAATTAGGCGCGGCGGGTCGCAAGGTCGCCCAAAATGGATAAGAGAATGTCGAAGCAAAATAGTTTTGTAGCACCGGAGGGCAGCTCGCTTAAGTGCTCTGACAAGGAGCATGGTTATGTTAACCAATGAACTGGTTCCTCGTCATGACGAGGGCGGTATTACAACTCTCACCCTCAACGCTCCTAACACCATTAATGCCCTGTCAGAGACGATGATGGCGGCGCTTGGGTCGCAACTCGATCGTATCGTCGCCGATGACGCTGTCCGTGTGGTGGTTATCCGGGGTGCCGGAGCACATTTTTGCGCTGGCCATAATCTTAAGGAAATGGCTGCGCGCCGGAGCGATGCAGACGGTGGGCTAGGGTACTTCCGTGCTCTGTTTCAAACGTGTTCTGAAGTGATGTTGCGTATAACGCAGTTGCCGCAACCGGTTATCGCGGAGGTCAGCGGCATTGCGACAGCCGCAGGTTGCCAGCTGGTAGCCGCCTGTGACCTGGCCGTTGCCTCGAACGATGCGCGTTTCGCCACGTCGGGTGTCAATATTGGGTTGTTTTGCTCGACACCCCTTGTTGCCTTGTCGCGCACTGTTGCGCGTAAGCACGCGATGGAAATGCTGTTAACGGGTGGTTTTATCGATGCTCAGCAAGCTGTTGGTATGGGGCTCGTTAATCGTGCCGTCCCGGGGGCTGAGCTTGCCGACGCGACTCGCCAACTAGCGGTGGACATTGCAAGTAAAACGCCCGCCGCAATCAAGGTAGGCAAGCGTCTCTTTTACGAGCAGGCCACGCTGAGCATGGAAGAGGCTTATGCGATGGCAGGTGAGGTCATGGCTTGCAATATGATGGCGGACGACACAACAGCAGGCATTGATGCTTTTATTAACAAGCGGCCAATGCCCGAGTGGTGTGGCAAATGACATTTCAGGGACCGGAGCTCGACAAAACACCTGCGAACTTCACGGCAATGTCCCCAGTGACAATGCTCAAGAGAGTTGAACGTGTACACCCCGAGTTACCAGCGCAAATTCATGGGAATATTTGTCGAGACTGGGGCGAGGTAGCCTTACGTTGCCGCCGGCTTGCGTCTGCGCTTGCAAACCGCGGTGTAAAAAAAAGCGACACGGTTGCACTCATCGCGCCAAATATCCCGGAAGCGCTCGAGTGTGCTCTGGCCGTGCCGATGATTGGAGCGGTTCTAAACGCAAACAATATCCGCCTGGATGCTCGCACGCTCGGTTACATCCTTGAACACGGTGAGGCCTCGGTGTTGTTGGTTGATACCGAGTTTTCGCAACTGGCGCGTGAGGCAGTGGCCCTGTCGGGTAGGCGTCTCCTTATAATCGATATTGAGGACAGCGAAGGTCCGGGCGGTGATCGCATCGGTGAGTTGACGTACGAGGCTCTGCTGGCCGAGGGCACCGATGATTTTCCTTACACCCTGCCTGATGATGAATGGGATGCATTGGCGCTGAACTATACCTCGGGCACAACGGGGCAGCCGAAAGGTGTAGTTTATTCTCATCGGGGTGCGTGGACTAACGCCGTTAATAACGTCATCACCTGGTCAATGCCGCACCACCCTATTTATTTGTGGACGCTACCACTATTTCACTGCAATGGTTGGTGCTTCCCTTGGACGATTACCATGCTAGCGGGTACGCATGTATTCATGCGAAGCCCAACAGCCGAGGGAATCTATCATGCGCTGGGTGAGCACGGTGTAACACATTTGTGCGGTGCACCGATCATTATGTCGATGATTGCACAAGCACCTGAGCGCCAACGACGGGCCTTCGAGCAAAAGGTCAAACTTATGACCGCCGCAGCCCCACCGCCTGCCTCTGTCATCTCAGCAATGGAATCCATGGGGATTAGTGTGACCCATGTTTATGGCTTAACCGAGGTTTATGGACCCGCTGTCGTCTGCGCTGAAAAAGAAACGTGGCAGGCACTTCCGCTGGATGAACAAGCCAAGTTGAAATCTCGCCAAGGTGTGGCTTACGAGCTCGAGGAGGACGTTCTAGTCCTTGATCCTGAGACGGCCCAACCTGTGCCTTGGGATGGCGCAACTCAGGGCGAAGTGGCGTTTCGCGGAAACATCGTGATGAGGGGGTACCTCAAGAGACCTGAGGATACGGCAAACGCGTTTAGAGAAGGATGGTTTTGGTCGGGAGACTTAGCGGTACAACATCCTGATGGCTACATTGAAATAAAAGATCGCGCCAAAGATATCATTATTTCAGGTGGGGAGAATATCTCCTCCATCGAAGTGGAAAATGCGCTTTATAGTCACCCGGCAGTCAGTCTAGTTGCGGTGGTGGCTATGTCGGATGAGACCTGGGGTGAGGTTCCCTGTGCCTTTGTCGAATTGACTGACGATGATTCTAATATTACCGAGGCAGAGCTCATCGCTCATGCGCGGACATCGCTAGCGGGTTTTCAGCGTCCCAAGAAAATTATTTTTGGCGAACTTCCGAAAACATCGACAGGGAAAATACGCAAGAACGAACTTCGAGACCGTCTTCGGTAGTTTCGGACGCTGAGTTCCTATCGCGTGGCGTTATGGAAAGATCTCGAGTAATGGGTTACTGCGATTGTTTATCCGGAGGAGTTCAACGAGGCGGCGGGAGTTTGAGTCTTCGCTGTCGCTCGACAGACCTCCGCTGCGCTACGGCCACCCTTCCCTTCGGGCGCGGTTTCAGCTGTCACAGCCGCCAAAACAAATAAGAGCGAACTAAAGGTGGTGCTGATCTCTTTGTGCTGGAAGTGGCGGCAGTTTGATGGAGTATGTCCCCATAAATACCCCTCCTTGCCCCTAAATGTGACGACAGGCGTATGGACTTGGATTGATGACAAGTGCATAAGAAGCCCCTTAGATAAGGGGCTTTGTAGAGCCAGCCGGACATCGCCGGACTTTAGTTTGGCCAAGGCACGGAATCATCCTTCATTGCTAAGCGCCGCTATTACGTCATCGACGATCGCATCAGCTTTCTCACGAATCTGGTCACCTGTCGCGTCCTGAATAGGATGCGATACTAGTAGGTACCTCGCATCAGCCATACCCAGAGCCTTCGCCTGGATTTTTGCGGCGTCCCCAAATTCTGTCGAGGCAATGGCCACAGCAGGCTTTTTCTCGATTTCAAAATAAACGGTGTCATGCAAACTGCACGACGTACAGGAACCTCAGTCGGCAAGACCTATGACAACAAAGTCATTGATTTTTTTGATCTCCCTGCGCAGATCAGCCGGCGCCGGTTTTGAAAAGGTGGGTTTTTGATACCGATTAACTTCAACTTGAGGAAGTCGCCGTTCCATCGCTTCCTGAAGACGGTCTAAAAACTCATCGCTCCGCCTTTTAGCAATATCAAGCAGGGCGACCTTGCCTACGATCGCCTCCGGTCTTGGTGTTATCTGTCGAGCAACCGGTACCTCTTCGTTGGTCGGATCTAGCAATGTCACTGACATATCACTCTCCTTTGCCTCATTTACATATAGTCGTCTATTTTTCTGGAAACCGGAATAGAGCCCATGCTTCTGGGGATCCAGCCGTGAAAGAATGCGGTGCATTTACCAGCCTCGCTGCCTGCCACAACAATTTCAATGTGATCTTCCGCACCGAATTTTCCGATTCGCCTATCGGCCGGTAGCTGAGCCAGGCCGGCAAGCTGTTCCGGTGATGCACTCGGGCCTTGAATAAGCTCTTGCACGGACTTTTCACTGGCTTTCTGAATGTCTCTGCGCAAGGCGGATTTGCTAACCTTGTCACGTTTAAAAACATCGTTGTGCTCTGGAGAAACAACCATCAGGCAGTTTGAAGAAGCGTACCAGTTGGCATTGAACATGCCTTTAGTAGCTTCGCCGATGGCTGCGGCCAGCACAGGTGCTTCGGTGGTTGTTTCATCAAGAATCAAAGTTGGACCTGCCGACATGGCAAGCGTTGTAACCACCGAATCGTTGGCGTCAAACCCGCGATCAACATGAAACGGATCCCAGCAGGACCTCTCTTCCCACTCGGCAAAACACATGGTGAATTTCATGGGGTTTGAAAATGTCGAACGCTCTGTGCCGCCTGGCTTTGCGCCACCAACGTTGCGGATGACCAGCCTGAGTGCGCGGCCAATCGTCGCATTGGCGCGATTTCCCTGGCCTAGCGCGCCTAGCCCCATGTTCATCTTCAGAAGATGGCGAATTGGACCGTTGACAATCATGACTGGACTAGCACCCATAGTCGTTGCCATGACGCCATGGATATTAAATTCATCGGTGCACACGGCATCAACTGCCGCCATGACGACTGGCAGGTACTCAGGTCTGCATCCAGCCATGACAGCGTTGATGGCAACTTTCTCGACGGTCACCTTCGCCATGTTCGGCGGCATGATGGCGATCACCTCCTGCGGATCTAGACTTGTACCCTGCAGCATGCTGAGCACTCTTTGAGGCGTTGGTGGAATAACCGGCAGGCCGTCAGTGAATCCTTGATCAAACATGAACTCGAATTCGTCGTCTTGGCTGCCCATCTCTATTCGTCGCGCTCTTATCGGACTGTTTTCTGCCTCAGCCTGAAGCCGTTCAGCATGCAGCGGATCGACTGAAAGTGAACCACAACCTGGGCGCCAGCTGGGGAGTGAGTCCCATTCAACCGTATGTTGAGTAATAGCGTGTTGTTCGAAAAGTTCAGCGACCAACTCTTGCCATTCCTCACGGACAAAACCGCTGCGTTCGACCAGTACGTGGCCCCCGGAGTCGGTCAGAAATACCTGGGGTACGATTTCAATGTCATTGATAAACGATACTTTTAGTGCACTGTCATCGAGCAGATTGAAGGGGGGGTCAAACTCACTCATTAACCGGGAGTTACCACTACTGGTCTGACCGATAATAAAAAAGTCGAGTTCACTGGATAGCGAATCATTTATGGCCGCTAGTACGGGTAGGACGAGCCTGCAAGTAGGGCAGTCCTCTTTGATAAAACAGACAAGAGATCGGCGCGCACTGGGGAAGCTGCGCTTTATGCCCGTGGAGTCTTCCAGTGTGAATGGGGTGATAACTGACACTGGCTATAGTTCCACTGGGATGTTGACGCAGGGTTGCTCACTGCGGTTTCGATGTTCAATCAGGGTCGGGTGTATGTCTCCCTTAAAATCGTCGAGTCCCTGGTGCTCCATCATGGCCTTTGCCGGCAGTCTCCGCGTACTGGCATCGCCACGTGCCAGGGCGTTTTGTAACCCATCGGATTTAAAAATTTCTTGGCTTGCCGTGTGTTGCATTACCTGCCTCAGTTTCTAGTACTGAACCTTATGACCACGCATTACGGTGCTACGTAGGTCCAGAGAGTCGAGACTCATAGTCTCGGGAGCATTGATATCGTTAAGTTTCAAGTATGGCTCGTAGGACGCTAGTTTGCTGGAGCCATTACTGATCGCGGTGAGCGTACCACGGAATATTGCATGATCTGTCACCGCGTAAAAGTTGAGAGGTTGACGCAGTTGCACATCAAACCCACCAGAATGTCTGATTTTTTCACCTTTCGCATAGCGATAGGCATCGCCTAGTGTTGCCAGGGTGCCGTAAGCGAATGCATCAAGGTAATAGGCGGTGTGAACGTGCAGATCTCCAAAGTAGGCCTTTCGCGAAGTCTGTTTGTCCGGTTGGAGAGTCAATGAGTCTCCGGGGATTTCATAGCGAGGGTCGAATGCTGCTGATGCGGGATTTACCGGGGTAGGGTCAGTTGATGAAGATTGATTCGGCGGTACTTCAGACCAACCAACGGACAGGCAAAGTAACACTAAAAGGAAATCAACTCGCGTGATCCGAGAGTTGGTTTTATCTAATGTAACTGGCGTAAGTATTTTCGATATCATCTACGACGCTCAGGCTTTCCTTGACGATTGCGGCAGCATCGTCAAGGACGTCTTCACCTGTATCCAAGCCCGCGCAGCGTTTCAAGGCAATTTCATTGCCAGCCCACAATAGGGAGGCCACGAGCCTGGGCAAGTGATTTGTTTTCGGATCTATCTGAAAGTCTGCTGCTAGGTGCTCTGTCAAAACATCTTCGTAGCCCGCATAAACAACCAACAGGAAATTGTCATTCATCAGAGAGGAGGCAGCGCGCAGTTGTTCCCGCTTGTGCTCGCCGATACCCATGGGCAGTAAGCCAGCCAATGAGTCGGTAATAAAAGTCCGCCAGACATCAAAGGTTGATTGTCCGTCGCTGGCTGCATCGAAGTGTTCCTTTAGATGAGCAATGGCATTCGATGCGGACGCAATTGCCAGTTCCTCCTTGTTCTTGAAATGTTTGTAGAGAGTCTGGTCATGCAAGCCCGCTTTTTCAGCCACGTCACTCAAGGTTGTGTGTTGGTAGCCTTTCGTTGCAAACAGGCGCTCGGCAGCATCAACAAGCTGTTCACGATTCTTGTTTTTCGTCTCTGTGCGCTTGGGGTATGCGATAGCCAATTTCAGATCCCTAAAAAATCTGGTAGATCACCTTAATTGAACGCTTTGATTTGAACAAGACAGCAATTGGTGGGAGTATCCCACATATGTATAGTCAAGTATATTAAAGTCATCTGGTCTCGCTAGGAGTGCCTCTATGACCCGTACAGTGCAAGGCGAGGTCGCATCAGTTCGAGGTCGGGATGTCGGGTTCTTGTTGTTTCTGACCTTCCTCAATGTCATCAACTATATTGACCGTCAGCTGCTGGCAGGCTTCGCCAACTGGATTGTGCCCGAACTGGAACTGAGTAATACGCAATTTGGTCTGCTTACGGGGCTTATCTTCATATTTTTCTACGCGATTATGGGGCTGTTTATGGGGGCCTTGGCGGATCGCGTCAATCGTACTCGTCTGATTGCTTTTGGTTTAGGGCTTTGGAGCCTATTGACAGCGGTATCTGGCGCGGCCCGCGGTTTTGTTTCCCTTGCTATTCCGCGCATGTTCATCGGCGTTGGCGAATCGATTCTGACGCCGGCCAGCATCTCGCTTATTGGTGATCGATTTCCAGAGCACTGGCGTGGTCTGGCAGTGGGAGTTTTCGGTACCGGTGTGCCGATTGGCATCGCCGGTAGTATGTTTATTGTGGCTTACCTTGAACCCTATCTAGGGTGGCGCGGCTGTTTTTATGCGCTTGGCGGACTTGGTGTTGCTTTGGCAGCAATAATGTTGCTGATCAAGGAGACACCTCGCCATCAGGTCATAACGCACACAGTGGAAACAGGCATATCGCTGCCAGCCATCATTAAGACATTGAAGACCTTGATTGCGGCCTCACCCGCGCTCGGCTACACGGTGCTCGGGTCTATTATTTTCGCCTTTGTGCTCGGTGCGGGTACCTTCGAACAGCTTTGGTTCGTAGAGGAGCGAGGCTTCGACCGGACTGAGGTGGCCCGGATCACAGCGTGGATGGCGATTTCAGGAGGTGTGATCGGCAACTTTATCGGCGGTGTCGGCGGCGATCTCTTTTTACGTTGGACTGGTATTGGTCGACCCACTTTTTTGGCGTTGGTTATGATTATTCTTGCGCCAATTAATATTGCCTATCGACTTGTTGATGGCGATAGCATCTGGTTTCTCATTGGAATTTTCAGTGTCTTCTTCCAGTTGGGCTGTTTCTACGGCCCAGCGTTCGCCACCATTCAGGATCTTGTTCCTGCCAACGCACGTGGAATGATGACGGGTTTTCTTGTCCTGATGATTCAACTCGCAGGAGTCGGGATAGGCGTGACCAGTGGCGGGGTGCTCATCGACTGGCTGCAGTCCTCAGGTAGTGATTCACCTTACTCTACTGCGCTATTCATATTTACGCTGATTTCACTTCTTTCAATTCCCCTTTTCTTAATGGCCGGCCACCGCTTTGAGCGGGACAGACAGGCTGTCCAGGCGAAGTATTCTGAAAAGCTTGATTTAAATATAGTTAGCTATAATATAAAAATATAGATAACTATAACTATGTTCTGCTGGGCTTAAGTCATGAGCTCGTAAGGAGACGTTTAATGAAAAGCTTCAAGGTTGTTGTTTGTGCGTCAATATTTGCATCAGTATTTTTCATACCTGTTGTTAGTGCCGCGGAAGAAGGTGCCTCAGCGATTGAAGAGGTGGTTGTTACGGGTCTTAGGCGCGCTGAAACCGTGCTCGAAACGCCGGCATCTATAACAGCACTGGGTATGGAAGAGCTGAGTGATAAAGGCATCACAGATATAAGAGATATTCAGTACCTCGTGCCCAGTCTGCAGTTTGGCGAGTTTCTTGGTCTACGACAGGTTGCTATTAGGGGTATCGGCCAGTTCTTAGATGCACCAGGAGTGATGGTAAGTGTTGATGGAGTCGTTCAATCCGTCGGCTCGAGCGCCGGATTGTCACAACTTGACCTAGAGAGAGTCGAAGTTCTTCGAGGCCCGCAGGGTACCTTGTATGGAAGGAATTCAACGGGCGGAGCCGTGAACTACATTACGGCGAAACCGACTGATGAAGTCGAGGGTTATGTTAAAGCAGGCTTTGCCGAGTTCGATCATTCAACGGTCGAGGGTGTCATTAGTGGCCCTATAGGGGACAGCGTTAGGTTCCGTCTGGCTGCCAATCATCTTGATGCTGGGGAGGGTTGGATTGAAAACCTTCAGCCCGGTGAAGATGACCTGATGCAGGGTGAAAAATCGAACCTTCGCCTGACAATTGAGGCTGACCTGACAGATGATCTTTCTGCAATTCTCTCTCACGGGCGAAGTAAACAAGATGGTGTCTGGGATCACCATGCTATGGCGGTGTCACACTTCGACTTGGGTGTTGCCAGTGGTCTGCCAGCGCTAGATACTAGAACTGATCCGCCATCTACGCCCCTTTTCACGACCGAGCCTTGGAAAATGTACAGCCGTGGCCCCGTCGCAACCGATCGGGAGTATGAAAGCACCAGTCTAACGCTGATGTGGGACGTCGGTGATATTTCTATCAAGTCGATCACAGCACAGCAGGATTTCGACAACTACTTCTTCACTTCGGCAGATGCGACCAGTATCGGACTGTTCCAGCGAAGGGCTGACCAGAAAACTCAGACCTTTACCCAAGAATTTACTGTTTCGGGTACTAGCGGGAATTTGGATTGGATTTCTGGCCTCTACTACATGGACGACGATCGGGCGAACTACATGTTTTTTGACTTTCCGATACCAGCGCTGTTTCCACTGCCTGTTCCAATCCAGCTTGATTTCCAGGAGCCTTACTACGACACCGAATCGCGCTCGGCTTTCTTAGACTTTACCTGGACAGCGTCAGATCGTTTGCGCTTAGGCGCAGGTATCCGCCGTACAGAGGAGGAAAAAAAGGAGGGGCACTCCTTTACGATACTAGCGCAATTTCCGGGTGGTCCGGTCCCGATTGCCCAAGTGTGCGGACCAGACTTATTTGAACAAGAGTTTGATGAGTCTGAAAACACGATCAGAACTTCAGTTGAATATGACTTGAGCGAGAGCAGCATGGGCTATGTCACATATTCTGAGGGTTTCAAAGTTGGTGGTGTAAATGGTTCAGACTGTAATCCGCCTTGGGATCCTGAAACTGTTGACGCTTATGAAATCGGCTACAAAGCTAGCTTTGGCAATGGATCAAGCAATCTGCGGATGGCGTTGTTCCATTACGACTACAGCGACTTCCAGGTTGCACAGGTCATCGGCATTCAGGGGGTTATTACCAATGCCGGTGATGCCGAGATTGATGGCCTCGAGCTTGAGTACACTAGCGCGTTGAATGAAAACTGGAGTCTAAACGCTGCAGTGACACTACTTGACCATCAGTACGGAACGTTCCTGAATACCGATACATTGAACGCAGGTCTTGGTGTGCAGGACAACAAAGGTAATCCACTCAGTTATGCGCCGGATACCAGCACTAATCTGGGTATTTCTTACAGCACAGTGTTGAGTGGCGGTAGTAGCGTATCCGCAAGCCTGGACGCCAGCTATCGCTCTCGGGTCTATTACCGAGAGTTTGGCAACAAGGACGACTCCACTGATCCGTATACGATCATGAATCTGAATGTGAACTGGAACAGCGCTGATGATATGTGGGGTGTTCGACTCTTTGTGCGCAATCTGACCGACGAGGATTACATCACGAATCTACAAGGGTCTAACACGACCTATGGCCGCCAAGGGTCCTGGAATATGCCAAGGCAGGCAGGCTTTGAAATCACTCGTTTCTTTGGAAGCCGATAGTGGGTTGTCGGGTCGCCGTCAGTTCTTTAAACGTTCCGGCCAAACCCTGTTGGCGGCGGGAGCAGCGTTCCATTCTGCTCTTGCCTTTGGGCAGCCTACGGTGAGTTCAAAATCTGACCCGCATCTTAATGTGTCCTGTCCCGGTAGGCTCGGCACTCCTGGAATGACCATGCTTGACGACAAGAGGCTTGATCCTCGGGTTCGAAAGGCCATGTCCGGAATGCCTGCTGGTGATCCCGCGGCCCTGTTGCCACAAGTGACCCTGTCATCGTCTTACGAGGAGTGCCTGCAATGGGTTGCGGCGATGGAAGAGCTGCAGAACGTGCAGAACTCAGCAATGCTCGCTGCCATGCCGGATTTCAGTGATGTCATAACTGAAAAAAAGAGCATTACGGGCCCTGAGGGTCACGTGATTGATCTTTATATAGAAAAACCAAAAGGTGCCGACGGAACTTTACCCTGCGTTGTACATATACACGGTGGCGGGATGGCCTTTACGACAACACAGGCGGCAGGTGCAACCCGGTGGCGTAAAACCCTGGTTCGGCAAGGGCTAACGGTTGTTGCGGTTGAATTCAGAAATTCCGGCGGTGAACTTGGTAATCATCCGTTTCCCGCTGGTCTTGACGATTGCGCTACCGCCGTTCAATGGGTCAACAAGAACAGGTCTGTTCTCAATATTTCGTCACTTGTGTTAGCCGGGGAGTCTGGGGGCGGTAACCTTGCCATTGCTGCGGCCGTTAAGGCGAATATCGAGGGTTGGGTTGATGCCATCGATGGTGTTTACGCAATGGCGCCCATGCTCCTTGGCTTTTACACATCTGTTCCAAGTGAGCTTTTATCCTGGCGAGAAAACGAAGGTTACCAGGGCACGCGTGAGGTCATGCGTGCCATGACAAGGGTTTACGATCCAAATAATGAACATGAAAATAATCCAATGGCTTGGCCGTTTCACGCCAGCCTAGAAGTGCTGCAAGGATTACCGCCGCATATCATTATCAACTACGAGATGGATCTGATTCGCGATGATGGTGCGGTTTTCGCGAGGAATTTGCAGGCGGCTGGTGTAGCTGCCATTTCACGAACTGTCACGGGCGCGCCCCATGTCGCTGAGATAGCGATGCCTGATCTTATGCCTGAGCTGGTTGATGACACGATCGGTTCTATCGTTGGTTTCGCGGAAAAATTAGCACGCAGTTAAGTCAGAAGATCTGGATGATTAAATTTGTCGACCTAATGGGGTCGACCTCTACCGGGGTAATTTTCTATGGACTATGGACTATGGACTATGGAAATATCAGGTGGTCATTCCAGCCTGCGGGCGTCTACGCAGGTCGATTGGTCATGACGGTGGTGAGTTCGGCAATGCGCTTAAAGATGATCCGGAAGGTGGGTATCTGCCGTTCGATGAGCTGTCAGCAACGGTCATACTGAACTGGGGTGGCGCGGCTAACCGGTATGCAGCTGTCAGCATCAAATTAGAAACCGACTTCTTCTGCGAGATACTAGGTATGTATGGCAATGAACGTTCATCCCAAGAGATAGAAAAGGATATCTGATGGAACCTATTACGTTGTACGGGGCCCCATTTTCTCTCTGGACCGGCAGGGCGCGTAGCTACCTTATCAAGGCAGGCATCCCTTATCGGGAAGAGCCTCATGCCTCACAACATTTTTTTGACAAGGTTTTACCAAAGGCAGGTGATCGTCGTGGCATTCCGACCATCGAGCTCCCTACCGGCGATGTCATTCGAGATGGCGTTGCCATTGTCGATCACTATGAGGCCCTAAATGGTGACGCCTTCTCGCCGAGGACCCCTCGCCAGCAGATTGCGAGTCTGCTCTTAGACGCAGTGGGGGCTGAAGGTTTCCTAAGACCCTGCATGCACTACCGGTGGAATTTTGATCAGGACAACCTCGACTTCCTTCTGTTCCACTTCCAGACCATTTTTCAGGAAGAGGATGCGGAACAGCTGGCGTTAGAGCGTATGGAGAACATCAGAAGGAATGTCAATCCGGAGTGGGGTGTGACGCCAGAGACGTATGCCTTTATTGAGGCTCACCACATGGGAACATTAAAGAAGCTCAACGCACACTTCTCCGACCACCCTTACTTTCTAGGGAATAAACCATGCCGTGGTGATTTTGGGATGATTGCACCGCTATACGGGCATTTGGGAAGAGATCCCGCTCCCTTGAATTTGATGCAGACGCATGCAGTTCGTTTGTTCCGGTGGGTCGAGAGAATGAATCGTCCGGAGCCGGATGTCGGTGAGTTTAAAAAGCTTGTCGCTCTGAAAAACGAAGAACTCGATTATCTTCCGAGCGATGAGGTGCCGCAGACGTTGATTGATGCGCTGAAACATTTTGCGATTGATTTTGTCCCTGAATCAGGTGCCGCCTGCGATACTATCAATGAGTGGCTAGGCCGGAACAAATCGATTCCAGCGGGTACTGAAGCCGAGCGAACAGTGGGTTCTTGTCATTTTGAGGTTGAAGGAGTGACTTACAATACGTGGGCCCAGCCGTTTCGCTTTTACGTTCTGAAGCGAATGCAGGATGTCTATGATGGGCTGTCTGCAACGGATCAATCAAATGTAAGAGACATGCTGGACGCGTGTGACATGACTGCGCTACTTGATATGCGTTTAACCCGAGAAATGGGACGCGCCAATAATCTCGAGGTGTGGCTCTGATCGGCGATCGACCTGCGCTATCGCGCACATCCATGCCAAGCACACCGTAGTTGATAGTTATTATAGGTTTACACCCTAGATTTGCTTCAATATTTGTGGCTCAGCCAAATAGAAAGTCATGATGTCACTCCCAGCCATGACTGTGTCCATGCAGTCTGATCGTAATATCTCGTCTTGCACATGTAAGCGGGCTTTTTCCAAACGTTTCATGGAACGAGCAACGAAGGGGCCATGGCCAAGATCTAATTCGAAAAATTTTTGACCTTGGCCAGCGGCGGCGATGCTTGCTTCAGCGAACACATGATAACGACTGACGATGTAGTCAAAGATGGGCCACAGGGTGTCAGGGAGCTCATCGTTTTCAGTCCACTTCATATCTATCTGAGCACCGGCCCATACTCGTGCAACGTAATCCTCGAGAAGCGTTAGGTGATCTCCGAGCCAGCTTCTAGGCTCTGGATCGAGCAGAAAATGTGCTGCGAATGGTCCCACAAGAGCAAAGTCGGCAATACATGCACGCTCACCCAATAAAAAGTTATGATCGTTGAAGTGAGCGATTAACAGTTCTAGTAGATCAGCAAAGTCGGCTTTTATGGCATGACTTTGGTCAGGTCCTGCGCCCTGAACTTCGCACGCCTTGGCACCAAATTCATTGAGCATGATTTCGCCAAATCCGGCGATTTGGCGTTCTTCCTCATGGGTAAGCTCAGTTTCAATATGCTTGCCAAGCAGCACGTTCGCACCAAACCTACGACCTGTTACGGTCACATTATCTGGATAACACCATCGAGAGTGCAGGGCGTGCCGTGGGTACCAGTGATTGAAGAAATCTTCCAAAATAAAGCAGCTGCATCTCTGCATGGGGCTGTCTGGAACGACGGGACAATCACTAAAACGGTCATTTAATAGAGGTCCAATGCTTATGGTGTCATTAATCATCCAGCCGTCAGGTGTTTTTAGGACCGGTATGAAGTGTGTACCAGCGCGGGTATTAATACCGTCAGTATTTTGTTGGGACTTTATCTCCCACTGATAGGGGATGTTCTGATAGCGCAATTGAGCCTCGAGCTTTCGTGTGAACATGCTCATCTCTTGGCCGATTAAAGTGTAAGTGCCTTGATACATAACTTGCTTTGCCTTGTTGATGCCGCTGTTTTTTGTTCGTGGAATAACTTAAAACCTTAACATCAATCTTCGCTCCGCCCTGATCGTCATTAATAGAATTGCCTTATCACTTAATACCGAAATGTAGTTAGACCTGAATTTTGAAATAAAGCTCAATTGCGAGCCAGTACTTGACTTTAACGGTAGAGAATTCCTCCCATGACGGCCCATACACTCAATCAGCGCGACATAGATTTTCTTTTGTATGAGTTTCTCGATACCGAGTCACTTTTGGAGCGGCCTCGCTACTCTGACCACTCTCGGGAGAGCTTTGACGCCACCATTTCGGGTGTGAGAGACATCGCGGCCAACCTCTATGCGAACCATTATCAGGAGGGGGATGAACACGAGCCACTGTTTGAAAATGGCGCAGTGGAGCTGATACCTCCAATCAAAGCGGCGTGGGATGCCACCGTTGAGTTTGGGCTCCTGGGTGCGAGCTATGACTATGATGAGGGTGGCGTTCAACTTCCAGAAGTCATTTGCAAGGTGGCGGGTGGTCTCATTCAGGCTGCGAATTCAGGGAGTAGTGGCTATTATTTTGTCACCAACGCGGCGAGTAATCTGATCAGAACGTTCGGTAGTGAGCAGCAGAAATCGCAGTTTCTGGCACCCATGATCGATGGCCGATGCACAGGCACTATGGCTTTGACTGAGCCAAGTCAGGGGTCAACGCTTGCTGATATTACAACCTCGGCTCATTTGAATGCGGACAATAGTTACCTTATTCGCGGGCAGAAGATCTACATCAGTAATGGCGATCACGATCTCTCCGAAAACATTGTTCACCTGGTCCTTGCCAGAATTGAAGGAGCGCCCAGCGGAACTCGCGGTATTTCTTTGTTCATCGTACCCAAGTATTTAGTCGACAGGGATGGCAATACCGGAGCCCGAAATGACGTTGCCTTAGCTGGCTTATTACACAAGATGGGCAACAAAGGTGCGACGTCGACGGTTTTAAATTTTGGAGAAAACCACGGAGCCATTGGTTATCTCGTGGGGGAGCCGAATCACGGTCTGCATTGCATGTTTCAGATGATGAATGATTTAAGGATCGGTGTGGGATTAGGCGCCTCTGCACTTGCTTACCGGGGGTACCTTGAGTCGCTGGACTATGCACGGGAACGACCTCAAGGTCGTTTGCCGTCGACCAAAGACCCGCAGGCTCCCCAAGTCAAGATTATTGAGCATGCGGACGTGCGCCGAATGCTACTAGCACAGAAGTCTTATGCAGAAGGGAGTTTTGCGCTTTGCCTTTACGCCACCTCGCTATTTGAGGATAGTAAGACAGCAGATTTACCTGCTGATCGCAGAGACGCTGCTTTATTGCTAGATTTCCTAACTCCAATCGTAAAGAGCTTTCCGTCAAAGTATGGATGCGCCAGTAATGATCTCGCGATTCAAGTGCTCGGCGGAGCCGGCTACATCAGAGATTACCCAGTTGAGCAATTGTATCGCGACCAGCGTTTAAATCCGATTCATGAGGGAACAGAAGGTATTCATGGTTTAGATCTTCTGGGTCGTAAAGTTTTGCTCAACAACGGCGAAAGCTTTCAGATGTTTTTGACGATGGTTGCTAGGACTGTTGCTGATGCTGAAAACATACCGGAGATAGCTCATTTGGCACCCCCGGTGAGAGAGGCAATTGAGAGAACTTCCAGAGTCACTGAGTCACTTTTGCCTAGGGTTGTGGAAGACCCTGACAGTGGTTTGGCGAATGCGACGATCTATCTCGATATGTTTGGGCAGTTTGTGATGGCTTGGATTTGGTTGCAGCAGGCAGTTGTCGCTGCGCGAAAACTCAGTGCTAGCGAGCTGGGCCATCATGAACATGAACACGATTTCTATCAGGGTAAGATTTCTGCCGCGCAATATTTTATTGCTAGAGAGCTTCCTCAGACAGTTCAGAAAGCAGCCTTATTAGAAATAAATGAGAGCACGTGCTTCGACATGCCTGCAGCATATTTTTAGACATCGGAACCGGTTGTCGCTCGAGTATGTCGGCAAACTATTTGGAAGCCAAAATTTTTCACCAAAAAGGGACCTACATGAACTTTTCAACATTTGCCCGCTCTAGAAAGAGCACTAGGGGTTTCAAATCAGATCCCATACCAGTGGAGGTAATCGATGAGATAATCGATACGGCTAAATGGGCCCCATCTTCCTACAATACCCAGACTTGGCATATTCACGCAGTGGCCGGTGAGGTTCTGGACAGAATCCGTGAGGGGAACACTAAAAATACGCTTGAGGGCAAACCTCATGTTCGTGATTTTCCCTATAAAGAAGAATACGAAGGAGAGCATCGGCAAAATCAAGTTGATGTGGCAATCCAGCTCTTCGAGGCGATGGGCATTGAGAGGCAGGACAAAGAAAGGCGCATGGATTGGATGTTGCGGGGCTTTCGACAATTTGATGCCCCTGTCTCATTAGTTCTCACCTACGACAAGTATCTTGATCCAGCTGCAATTACCCACTTTGGTTTGGGCGCACTCGCCTACGGCATCGTGCTCGCCGCCTGGGAGCGCGGCATAGGTTGTGTCATTAATGGGCAAGGGATCATGCAGTCAGATGTCGTTCGTGAGCATGCACGGATACCTGACGATCAGAACATTATGATCTGCATTGCCATGGGGTATCCCGAAGCGAGTTTCCCGGCCAATGACGTTAGGTCTACACGCGCTCCGAACGCTTCATTTGTGAGCTACAAAGGATTCGATTAACAGCGTCAAGTGAGCAGATCAAGCGAGCAGATCAAGTGAGCAGATAGTGCCCTAGCAAAATCACGTTCGGTCGGAGTTAGTCTGCTCTGAGATGTTGTTTGCCTGTTACCTATCGCTCGCAGACGATCATCCGGATTCCAGCAGCCCTAGGCGCTCTTGGTCTCGCTTGTAGTGCAGACCGGCAAAAAGAAAGCAAGGCATGGCTAGGAAGGAGAAGACCGTGAACCACAAAAGCGTCACCGAATAGGGTTCATCAACGCCATAAGCAGTCATCAGATCAATTGAGACGCCCGTTAAGGTAATGCCAATCCCCAGCCCGATGACATTCATCAACAGTATCGAGAACGCTATGACCGTTGAACGGACCTCAGGCGGAATGAGCCCTTGAACGCTAGCGAAAAATGGTCCAAAAAAGGCCCCAATTTGAAACATTCCGAGGAAGAGGCCGAGCGGGATCCAAATGGAATCACCCGGCGCCAATCGGAACGCGATCATGAAGGGAGCGCAGACTAGTAGGAGCAAAAATAGGAATGCCAATCGGCCATACCCCGTTTTCTGAGTAAACAAGTCGCTGCCCATACCCCCTACGAATGTACCGATTACGCCTCCGGTCAGCCCCATAAAACCGGTTAGCTTGGCAATGTCATCTCGTTGGAAACCGCGCTCTTGAACAAACCAAAGTTGATCAAAGTAACCCGCTCCTATGATGACATGCAGTATCATAGCTCCCGCCATTGCCGCCATGAGTGAGGGAGATTTTGGGATAGCAGTCAATGCAATCTTTGCTATTTCACTGATACCGGGCTGTTTCTTTGCGCCTCCGGCATTAATTAGGTGGCGCCGGGGCGTCTCCTTGGTCACGAATACTAATATCGCAAGTGCGATGCCAACTGTCCCGAGAATGTAAAAGCAAGTGCGCCAACCTATAACTGGACCCAGGTAGCCTGCAAGCAAAAAACTGGCGCCAGCACCTACAGGTGCACCTAAGTAATAAAAGCCAGCGGCGAAGCCTAAGCGGGACTGGGGAAAACGATCGGCCAAAAGAGACATCGCACTTGGCGTTAAGATCGACTCACCCACGCCAATGAACACCCTGGGAATAGCCATACTTAAAAAATTCCAAGCGAATCCAGAGGCTGCGGTTAAAGCACTCCATAAACCCACGCCAAAGCTAATGAGGCGCATCCGGTTGACCGTGTCAGCCAGCATGCCCATGTACAAGCCGGCAATTGAGTAAAATATGAGAAATACCAACCCTGTCAGCAAACCATATTCGGTATTACTAAGGCCTAGGTCTGGAACAATGTAGTTTGAGAACGCCGACAGGAGATTACGGTCGAGCATATTTAATATGTTGAGGGACGTCATTAGACAGAGGAAGCCCATGTCGGATGACGAAATTTTTTGTGTTTCTTGAGTCTGTTCAGGCATAGGGCTTTACCGTCTCGCGCACTAGGTTTTATAGGAGGGATCGATCTTCTCGATCAGTCTTGTGAAGGCCTCAAATTCAAGCTGCCCGGCGGGTTCTCCCATCGATTGTATGGCCGCTAAGTGCTCCGACTTCGCTAGTATGGCATCGCTAATTTGAATCCCCGGTTGGCCGGTGGAATCTGCAAGTGTTTGAACCTCGCAGGCCCGTTCCATACCCCATAGATTTACGAAGGCTTCTGCAACGCTGCGACCGGTCGACAACAGACCGTGATTTTCTAAAATCATCAGACTTTTATTTCCTAAGTTTGACACCAAGCGCTTTTTCTCGTCTTCCATGACGGTGATGCCTTCAAACGCGTGATAAGCAACGTGGTTGTTTAGCAGTGCTGAGTAAAAATTATCAGCACGCAACCCCCCCTGTGAGCAGGCCACAGCCATGCCCGCAGTTGTATGGGTGTGAGCGATACAGTGCACGTCAGGGCGCGCGGCGTGAATGGCAGTGTGGATCACGATGCCAGCCCTGTTTACGGGGTAAAGCGCGCTTCCAATGACGTTACCGTCGAGGTCTACTTTTACGAGTTTGGAGGCTGTGACTTCGCTGTAATGGAGGCCGTAGGGGTTGATTAAAAAATGTTGCTCTGGCCCAGGCAGCTTTACCGTAATGTGGTTGTAGATCAGTTCACTCCAGCCCAAGTAGTCGAAAATTCTGTAGCACGCCGCTAACTCGACTCGTAGCTTTTGTTCTGTATCTGACATTGGCTACTCCCTTTGAACACGTTTGGCTCAAGAAATATTGGTGCTCTTTTTTTTCTAATTAGTCGGCAAATCTTTCGTGTCGCAGCTAAGCCGCGCCTTAAATGACTTGCGTACTTGCAATGTTGAGTTGTCCCTTCAACCCTGCGATACGATGGTGGTAGGCGCTCAAGTATTCGCTTGAAGAAACCATATCGATAAACGCTTGCAACGATGGATATTTGGCAATTGCCATGACGTCCCAAAGCTCCTCGACCTCTCCAACCACCATTCCTTTAAATACACTGGTGAAAATAATATTGCCCCCCAGCTTCTTTATTAATGGTCCGGTCGCAGCGCCATAGATTTGATACGCTTCGACACCAGAAAGATTGCTCTCCCGCCCATCTTCGTACTCGGCCTTATCTCTAAATTTCAATAAGTTAACCATGCAGATTGGGCCGCCATCATCGGCTGCTAGCAACGCTTCTATTTGCGCCTCGGTTTTCGTAGTTGCGTTCATGTAATTCATTTGAGTCTCCGCGGATGAATTTGATGCTCGAGGAGT
>JADHNQ010000085.1 GCA_016779425.1 Pseudomonadales bacterium
GGTGCCGCAGCCATGCCGCTATCTGCGCCGGATGACACCGCGTTCAGCGTGCCTTTTTCCAGTGTCGACTTTTCTGTACTGGTCGCGCTTAGCGCACGCAGGTAATAGGTCGTCTTTAAACCACTTAACCAGGCCATGCGATAGGTGATGTCCAGCTTCTTGCCAGAAGCGCCGGCAATATAAAGGTTCAGTGACTGAGCCTGGTCGATCCATTTCTGACGTCGGCTCGCCGCATCCACCAACCAGCGTGGCTCCACCTCAAAGGCAGTCGCGTACTTTTGCTTCAAATCCGTCGGTATGCGCTCAATGGCCTGCAGGCTGCCATCGTAGTATTTGATGTCGTTCACCATGACCTTGTCCCATAGGCCAAGTGCCTTAAGGTCACGCACCATGAATGGGTTCACCACGGTGAATTCGCCGGACAGATTCGATTTCACGTACAGGTTTTGATAGGTCGGTTCAATGGACTGAGAGACGCCGGTGATGTTGGCGATGGTTGCCGTTGGCGCAATGGCCATGACGTTGGAGTTACGCATACCGCTTACCTGCACCTTGGCGCGCAGGGCGCTCCAGTCCAGTTTGGCCGACATATCGACACTCAAATAATCGGCACCGCGCTCTTGCTGCAGCATCTTTAAAGAGTCGATGGGCAAAATGCCGCGACTCCACAGTGACCCCGAGAAGCTGGCATAAGCGCCGCGCTCTTGGGCCAGGTTACTAGAGCTATCAATGGCAAAGTAACTGATGGCTTCCATGGAGGAGTCCGCAAAATCCACGGCCTCCTGGGAGCTGTAGGCGATGCCAAGCTTATAGAGGGCGTCCTGGAAGCCCATGATGCCAAGACCTACCGGACGATGGCGCATATTCGAGGTGCGCGCCTGCTCGACCGAGTAGTAGTTGATGTCGATGACATTATCGAGCATGCGTACTGCCGTGCGCACGGTGGCCTCCAGCTTCTGCATGTTCAGCTCGCCGTTCTCGACATGCTGAGGCAGGTTGATGGAGCCGAGGTTACAGACCGCTATCTCGTCCTTAGACGTATTCAGGGTGATCTCGGTGCACAGGTTAGAAGAGTGCACGACGCCAGTATGCTGCTGGGGTGAGCGCACATTGCAGGTGTCCTTGAAGGTAATCCACGGGTGGCCTGTCTCGAACAACATCGACAGCATTTTGCGCCATAGATCCGCGGCCTTCACCCGCTTGAACAGCTTCAGTTCGCCGGTGCGGGTTTGCTCTTCGTAGGCTTCATAGCGCTGCTCGAAGGCGCGGCCATACAGATCGTGCAAATCTGGGGCGTCGGCGGGCGATAGCAACGTCCACTCGCCATCTTGGGAAACACGCTTCATGAACAAATCAGGGATCCAGTTCGCTGTGTTCATATCGTGGGTGCGGCGTCGGTCATCGCCGGTGTTTTTGCGCAGCTCCAGGAACTCTTCGATGTCGAGGTGCCAAGACTCAAGGTAGGCACAGACCGCGCCCTTGCGCTTGCCGCCTTGGTTTACGGCGACCGCGGTGTCATTTACTACCTTTAAGAACGGTACAACACCCTGGGACTTGCCGTTGGTGCCCTTGATGTAGGAACCCAGCGCTCGGACTTGGGTCCAGTCATTACCCAAGCCGCCAGCCCACTTCGATAGCATGGCATTGTCTTGAATGGCGCCGTAGATGCCGTGCAGGTCATCGGGCACCGTGGTCAGAAAGCAGGACGACAGCTGTGGGCGCAGGGTGCCTGCGTTAAACAGGGTCGGCGTTGAACTCATATAGTCGAAGGAGCTTAAGAGATTGTAAAACTCAATCGCGCGGGCGTTACGGTCGTCTTCTGCAACCGCCAAGCCCATGGCCACACGCATGAAGAACACCTGAGGCAGTTCGATGCGCACATCGTCCGAGTGAATAAAGTAGCGGTCGTACAGAGTTTGCAGGCCCAGATAGGTAAACAGGTGATCGCGCTCTGGCAGTAGGGCAGCGCCTAGCTGTTCTAAATCGAACTCGGCCAACTGCGGACTGACCAGTTCGAGCTCGATGCCTTTACTGATAAAGCTCTTTAACGCCAGCGGATAGCATTGGGTCATTTGCCCTTGGGTAGCGGTATGCAGGGCACCGGTGCCGTGGATGTCCAAAAAGGTCAGAGCCTCGGTGCGTAGCTGATCCAGCAGTAAGCGAGCGCTTACATAGGTGTAGTTAGGCTCCTCTTCAACCAAGGTGCGGGCCGTGATCAGCACCGATGTCGCCACGTCGCTGGCCGTGATGCCATCGTACATATTGCCCATGGCCTCGGAGATGATGCGTCCTGCGTCGACGTCGCTTAGACCCTCGCAGGCCTCACCGACGATGGTTTGAATACGGGCAATGTCCAGGGGACCCGTTGTGCCATCGGCATTTACGACACTAATGCCCTGTACGGCTTGCTCGGTGCTGGGATCGAGGGCCTGTTGTTGGCTGCGCTCTTGGGAACGCTGCTCGCGATACAGCACGTAGGATCGTGCAACTTTTTGTTCGCCAGAGCGCATCAGCGCCAGTTCAACCTGATCTTGGATTTCTTCGATATGCAGGGTGCCGCCAGAGGGCATACGGCGCTTGAAGGTTGCCGTCATTTGATCTGTCAGGTCTTGTACCAGCTCGCGAATCCGTGGTGATGCCGCCGCCGTGCCGCCTTCGACCGCCAAAAACGCCTTGGTCATGGCGACAGAGATTTTGTCCGCGGTGTAGGGGACAACGGTGCCGTTGCGTTTGATGATTTTCAGTTGTCCCGGCGCTGTCGCCGTCAAAGAGGGGGACAATACACCCGTGTCTGATGGATTAACTTGTGGGTTTTGCTGGCTCGCTGGTAGATCCATCGAGGTATCGGTTTGCATCGTTCGGTGTCCTCTCTCTGTTCTTTTCTAACTGTTCTTGTCTAGCTGTTCTTTGCTAGCTGTTCTTTGCTAGCTGTTCTTTGCTAGCTGTTCTTGTCTAGCTGTTCTTTGCTAGCTGTTTTTATCAAGCGAGTGTTATTTCGCTTGTTTTATGACGAACTTAACGTTCGCCCCTTCGCTTACTAATTCTTTGATCTGTCTCGTTTTTTACGTCATCAATGCGTGTACACGGCTAACGGTTTTTGCTCACTGAGCACTTTGTTCTGGCCTATTTATAGGCCTACTTCTAGGCCTATAAATGGGCCTGGTTGCCGGTCTGGTCAAAGATCAACTTTTAGGTCGCAATTTCCGTTAGAACGTACCCAGAACGCCTCAGTTTCACGAAGGAATTTTGACTCAGTCAATTATTTTATCGGCCCTAAAACCCAAGATATGGGGTTTTTTTGGACAGGCGACACAAGATAATGGGATCAATAGGTCAATGCAAGGAAAAGTCTGTGGATAACCTGTGTGCAGTTTGGCGCTGCCGGGTAGTAGCCTGTGGATAGTCAAAATCCGCTCATCTTTGTGCTGCAATTCACTTTTTTCGGCATCGAAACGCGACCAAACCGCGGCTGACAGTCAGCGGCTTTTGCAATTAAGCTGCACAACGGCAGGCCCCAAGTGGTCTGACTGCCTGTGCATAAAGTGAGAACCCTCTATGACGTATATTCTTGCCCTCGATCAAGGCACTTCCAGCAGTCGCGCCCTTGTGTACGACGCTACTGGTTCGGTGGTGGGTAGCGCTCAGCAAAGTATCGAGAGCACGTATCCAAACGATGGCTGGGTAGAGCAAGACCCTGACATGATCTGGTCGTCGATTTTGACCGTTGGCCGACAAGCCATCGCGGCAGCAAACATCGAACCCGCCGCCATCGCCGGCATTGGCATCACCAATCAACGCGAAACCACGCTGCTGTGGGAGCGTGAGACCTCGCGCACCCTGTACAACGCGATTGTCTGGCAGGATCGACGCAGTGCGGCTTACTGCGAGGATCTGGCAGCCCAGGGTTGTCCCCCTGAGCAAACCGACGGGCAAGACGTGGCGACGCTGATTCAACAAACCACCGGACTCATCATCGACCCGTATTTTTCCAGCACCAAACTCGCCTGGCTGCTGGATGAAGTGGACCCAGATCGCTCCCGGGCCCAGAGCGGTGAACTGTGCTTTGGCACCGTAGACAGTTTTTTGGTGTGGCATCTGACCAAGGGGGCGCATCATGTGACCGACGCCACCAATGCCAGCCGCACCCAGTTATTCGATATTGCTCAGCAGTCCTGGAGCGATCCCTTACTCGAGCTGTTTAATGTGCCAGCGGCCGTGCTGCCCCGGGTCCTCGACTGCGTCGCGGACTTTGGCACCGCGGACCCTGAATGGTTCGGCGCGGCCATTCCCATTTTGGGCATTGCGGGGGATCAGCAGGCTGCACTGATCGGCCAGGCCTGTTTTACGGCAGGTATGTCAAAAAGCACCTACGGCACCGGCTGTTTCGTCATGACCCATACCGGGGATGCGATTTCTCGTTCCAGCCAGCAGCTGCTGTCTACGGTGGCCTATCGTATCGACGGCAAACCCAGTTATGCCTTAGAAGGCAGCATTTTTGTCGCCGGTGTTGCCATACAGTGGCTACGGGATCAGCTGGGCTTGATCGAGCATGCCGCCGAAACCGCAGATGCGTTTGCGCGTACCAAGGGCGAGACCAATGGCGTATATGTGGTGCCCGCGTTCACGGGCCTGGGCGCACCTCATTGGCAGCCTCAGGCACGGGGGCTTATCAGTGGACTGACCCTTGATAGCGACAAAGACCAGATCATCACTGCCTTTTTGCAGAGCGTGGCCTTTCAAACCCGCACCCTGCTGGATGCCATGGCCGCGGACGGTGCCCCGGTGACCACGCTTCGAGTGGACGGTGGCATGGTGGTCAATGAGGCGTTTTGTCAGTTTTTATGCGATGTGCTCGACGTGCCGGTGCAGCGCCCGGCAGATGTCGAGACCACGGTAAGAGGTGCAGGCGTGCTGGCCGCCATTGGTGCGGGCTTGTTTGCAGATTTGGCGGAAGCGGCGGCGCTATGGCAGCTGGGTCAGGACTTTGCGCCAGCAATGCCGAGGGAGCAGCGCCAGAGGCTGCTCAAAGGATACAAACAGGCCGTCGCTCAAACCCTCGCCGCGGGTCAGTCCTGACGGCCCAGCAGTAAAAACTCCACCAAGGCTTTTTGACTGTGCAGGCGGTTGCCCGCCTCGTGGAACACCACCGAGCGCGGATCATCCAGTAGCGTGTCGCTGACTTCCTCGCCGCGGTGGGCCGGCAGGCAGTGCATGAACAGAGCGCTGGGGTCGGCCAGATCAAGCAAAGTCTCATTGACCTGATACGGCTCAAAAATCGCCCGGCGGTCACCTTCTTCACCCTCATGACCCATGGACGACCAGACATCGGTTACCACCAGGTGCGCGCCCTCCACGGCTTCTCGCGGGTCAAGCACACGCTCGACGTTCTCGCCGTTGGCCAGAATAACGGCGTCGGGCTGATGAGAATCGGGGCAGCTAAAGCGCAGCCTAAAGTTCCACTGCTTGGCGGCATTAATGTAGGAATGGCACATGTTGTAGCCATCACCCAGAAAGGTCACCGTCTTGCCTTCAATGGAGCCGCGATGTTCTTCAAAAGCCTGTATGTCTGCCAGCAGCTGGCAGGGGTGCAGGAGCGAACTCATGGCGTTGATCACCGGCACCGTGGCGTAATGCGCAAGAGTCTCAATATCTTGCTGGCTTGCGGTACGGATCATGATGATGTCGACCATCTCAGACAGCACCCGAGCAAGGTCTTCCAAAGGCTCACCGCGCCCAATTTGCGTATCGCCGGGGCTGAGAAAAATAACCTTGGCCCCCATTTGTGCGAAGCCCGCCTCGAACGCTACCCGAGTACGGGTGCTACTCATGGTCAAAATCAATGCGCCGGTTTTGCCAACTAAGGGCTGATACACCTCGCCGTTTTCGTGCTGCTTGCGCAGGGTCTTTGCGCGCTCGATCACGTACTTCAGTTCATCAGACGAAAAATCCAATAGCGACAGAAAATCTCTTTTGATCATCAGTCCAGCTTCCGGGAGTGGTTAGTGAGTTGGGTATTAGGCGATTAGGCGCTGATCAGCGCGACGACGCGCTGCACCAGCTCGTCGGCTTCGGCATCGCTCATGGTCAGCGGCGGCAGCATACGGATGATGTTGCCTTGGGTAACGTTGATCAGCAGGCCTTGCTCTAGGGCCTTGGCAGCATAGCCGCCGATGTCCTGATGCATTTCTATCGCCAGCATCAGGCCGGCACCGCGGATTTCTTTGACGTCGTTGCGTCCGGCCAGGGCATCGCTTAGGCCGTTTTGTATGCGCTCGCCCAGCTCTAGGGCTCGCTGCTCTAGACCTTCCGCGTCGATGACATCGAGCACGGCATTGGCCGCTGCACAGGCCAGGGGGTTACCGCCAAAGGTTGAACCGTGATTTCCCGGCGCAAACAAACTCGCAGCTTCGCCGCGGGCAAGGCAGGCACCAATGGGCATGCCGTTGCCAAGGCCCTTAGCCGTGGTGACCACGTCGGGCAGAATGTCCGTGTGCTGATAGGCGAAGAATTTGCCGGTGCGTGCGTTGCCGCTTTGCACTTCGTCCAAAATCATCAGCCAGTTGTTGGCATCGCAAATGTCGCGCAGAGACGCCAAATAGCCATCGTCAGGAATGTAAATGCCTCCCTCACCAAGAATTGGCTCGACCATGACGCCGACCACGTTGGGATTGTTGGCGGCAATGGCCTCAATGGCGGGAATATCGTTAAAGGGTGCACGCACAAAGCCGCTGAGCAGCGGCTCAAAGCCCGCGTGTACCTTGCGGTTACCCGTGGCAGTAAGGGTCGCCATGGTGCGGCCATGAAAGCTGCCGTCGACCACGATGATGGCTGGCGATTTGATGCCTTCGTTGTTGCCCTTAAGTCGCGCTAACTTAATCGCAGCTTCATTCGCCTCTGCACCGGAATTGCTGAAAAACACGTTGTCCATGCCAGAGCGTTCGCACAGGCGATTGGCCAGCTTGGTTTGCAGTGGAATCTCGTAAAGATTGGAGGTGTGAAGCAGAGTCTGCGCCTGATGGGCAAGGGCTTCAGCGACATGCGGGTGGGCGTGTCCCAGGCCACAAACGGCGATACCGGTCAGGCCGTCAAAATAGGTTTTACCGTCGCTATCGGTCAGGTAGGAGCCAGCCCCGCTGACAAAGTTCACGGGCATACGTCCATATGTATTCATAACATGGTTCTGCATGACGCTTGTTCCTGCTCCTACGACAAGGTGCCTGGGCGCGACGCTGCGGTTGTACCGACTGCCGAAGGTAGAAATACCTCCTCGCTCAATTCCAGCTGAAATCGAGCAACAGTCATTACACAGGAGTCGTCGTGCCTAAAAGCAACAGGCCGCAACGAGTGCGGCCTGATAAAACCGCAAGATACTAAAGCCCCAGACCCGTCGCAACAGCGTTTTGCGTAGTTATGACGCAGATCACAGGCAAGGCTACTGTTGAATCAGCAATGGGCGGCACGAATAGCATGTGCGTTGCGCTGTGCAGCACACCAAGACGAAGCGGCCCTCGCCGCATCTAGCCCGCCCGTAAGCTTTCGCTCAGTCGCCGCAGGCCTTCTTCCAGCACGGGCCTTGGGCTGGCGAAGTTAAAGCGCACATAGCCTTCATGCCCAAAGGGCGCGCCATTGCTCAGGCCCAAACCGTGGGACTCGAAGTGGCCGTCCACATCGTTCAGCTGCAGATCTTCAATATTCAGCCACGCTAAGTAGGTGGCCTGCATCGTGGTCATGCGTTCGCCGGCAATAGCTTGCACCAGGTCGCGGTTGCGTCGCAGGGTGGTGAGCAGCTGTGGCACCCAATCCGAACGGTCGTTAAAGGCGGCCTCCGAGGCAATATAGTTCAGCGGTCCGGGGCCAGGCACCAAATCGCCACGCGAGGCGAGAAAGCGCTGGCGCAGCGCGGCATCCGGCACAATTGCCGCAGCGCAGCCGAGGCCGGGGATGTTGTAGGTCTTGGTGGCCGCGAACAGCGATACCGTGCGGTGAGCGATTTCAGGTACGGCATGAGCAATGGGCAGATGCTGCTTGTCCTCATCCAAAATCAGCTGGCAATGAATCTCGTCGCTGACCAGCAGCAAGTCGTGCTCTTCGATGAACCCAGCGAGGGCCTGCAGCTCACCGAGGCTGTAGCAACGCCCGGTAGGGTTTTGCGGATTGGCAATGCACACCATCTTGGTTTGCGGGCTAAGCGCATTGTTCATGCCCGCAAAGTCCATC